>NZ_JBNFNZ010000010.1:0-19847 GCF_057364525.1 Aeromicrobium sp. PFPM2_SD2 | reverse complement strand
CCGGGCTCGGGGAGCGACCGGCTCGCCCAGCTCGCCGTCCTCGTCGCAGCGTTCACGCTGGGGCTCGCCAAGCCTCCCGCCCGCGCGTGGCCGACGTATCTCGCCGCGGCCGTGCTGCTCGCGGTCGGCGGGACGATCAGCACCCGCGCTGGTGGCGACTCGCTCGCGACGTCGCTCGGCATCGGCGTGCTGCAGGCGGTCGGCACGCTCGCGCTGCCGGTCGTCGTCGCGCTGGTCGTCACTGCCCGGCGCGAGGTGCGCCAGGCCCGCGAGGGACGCGAGGCCGCGCTGCTCCGCGAGCGCGACGCTCTCGTCCAGGCGGCGATCGCCCGCGAGCGGACGGCCATGGCGCGCGAGCTGCACGACATCGCCGCGCACCACCTGTCCGGCATCGCGGTGATGACCGCGGCGATCGGCACCCAGATCGACACCGACCCCGAGGCCGCGAAGGCGTCTGTCGCCCAGGTGCGGCGGTCCAGCACGTCCGTCCTGCGCGACCTGCGCAGTCTGGTCGGACTGCTGCGCGAGGGGGACGCCGGACCGGGCGAGGTGCGTCCGGAGTCGCTGGCCGGCGTCGCCGCGCTGGTCGACGACGCCCGTCGCGGCCGGGCGCGACGTGGGCCTGACGGTGCTCACCGGCGAGCGTCCGCTCGGGCACGGTGTCGGACCGCTCGCCCAGCTCGCCGCCTACCGGATGGTGCAGGAGTCGCTGGCCAACGCGACCCGGCACGCCCCCGGCTCGCGGGTCGAGGTGACCGTGGACGACCGCGAGGCGTCCGCCGTCGTCGTGACCGTGGCCAACGACCGCTCCCCCGTGGCGTCCGTCGACGCCGGCGGAGGCGGGTTCGGGCTCGTCGGCATGCGCGAGCGCGCCGACCTCACCGGCGCGAGCCTCGACGCCGGGCCCACCGATGACGGCGGCTGGCGCGTCGTCCTGCGCGTCCCGCGAGACCCCGACGCCGACACCGAGACCGACCCCAGGGAGGACGCATGATTCGCGTCGTCATCGCCGACGACCAGGCGCTCGTGCGCGCCGGGCTGCGGACGCTGCTGGACGCCGAGCCCGACATCGAGGTCGTCGCCGTGGCCGCCGACGGACGCGAGGCGGTCGAGGCGGCGCGGGAGCATCGGCCGGACGTCGTCTGCATGGACATCCGCATGCCCGGCCAGGACGGCATCAGCGCCACCCGCGAGCTGTGCGGCCCGGGTGTCGCCGACCCGATCCCGGTGCTCGTGCTGACCACGTTCGACATCGACGACTACCTGTTCGGCGCGCTCGAGGCGGGCGCGTCCGGCTTCCTGCTCAAGGACTCCGAGCCCGAGGTGCTGGTCGGCGCCGTGCGCACCGTGGCCGCGGGCAACGGGACGCTCGACGACGCGCTGACCAAGCGGGTGCTGCGCGAGGTGGTGACCCGCCGCGAGATCGTTCCGGTGACGGCCGACGCGCGTCCGAGCTGCTCACCGCCCGCGAGCTGGACATCCTGCTGCTGCTCGCCCAGGGCCTGTCGAACGACGAGATCGCCGCCGAGCTGGTGCTGGAGACGTCCACGGTGAAGTCGCACCTGGCCCGGATGATGCCCAAGCTCGGCGTCCGCTCCCGGCTCCAGGCGGTCGTCTGGGCCTACCAGAACAAGGTCGTCGCGATTCCCGAGTGAAGGCGCACCCCCAGGCGATCCCGCGTGGGAAGGCGACGCGGCCGGGCGCTCGCCCGGTCGAGGTGGTCCCACCCGTCGGCCGTGCCCTCAGTGCCTTCACCGCTCGAGGCGACCAGCGCCGTGCGAGACGTCCGGGTCGGTGACGTCGGCCGCCACCGAGACGAGCAGGCCTCCGAGCAGGAAGGCGATGACGACCGCAGCCAGACCGCCGCTGCTGAGCTCGGGGATCCAGCGGCGAGCACCCTCGCCAGCAGCGCCGTGGTGGTGGTGCGTGAGCGCGTGGCCCTTTCCGCGTTGGAGCAGGTAGCGATTGACCGGGAAGGCAGCCACGAAGGCCACCGCGAGCGCGATCATCATGCTGAGCCAGAACGTGGGGTTGACCAGCCCTGCGTCCATGGCGCCGGGGATGACGAGCACGACCAGGTTGTCCACGACCTCCATCGTGAGGATGGAGAGCGTGTCGGCGGCCAGGACCAGGCTCAACGCGGACCCCACGGCCAGGCCGGCCCTCAGCAGCGGAAGGGTGGAGAGCGCGTAGCCGAACAGGAACGCCAGCGCCACCGAGATCACCACGGTGGGCGCCGCACCCAGGCCGGCGGCCGTGCCGAGGATCAGTCCGGTGATCTCGCCGATCGCGCAGCCCGTCAGGCAGTGCAGCGTCGCGCTGGCCGCCATGCGGGCCGACCCGTGTCCGTCATGCTCGGCGGCGCCGGAGCCCGGCCCCGAGTCGGCGGCGGGTTGGTGTCCGTGGTGCTCGCTCATGGGTGTCCCCTCGATCGACATGCCTCGTCACTCGATTCACACCATACCCCAGGGGGGTATTGTGTGCCGGTCCGTCAGCCGGACGCCCCAGCGCCGACTCCGGCAGGTGGCCCACCTCGGAGGACGGTCTCGTCCCGCCCTCCGAGGTCCGACGACCAAGACGGCATCAGCGGGCGAGGAGCTGCTCCATCTGGGCGATCTCGGCTTCCTGGTCGCTCTGGATCGTCGTCGCCAGGTCGACAGCGGCCGGGTAGGCGCCGTCGGACTCCTCGGTCGCGGCCATGTCGATGGCCCCCTGATGGTGCTCGATCATCATGGTCAGGAACATCTCGTCGAACTCCGTGCCGCTGGCCTGCTCCAGCGCGTCCATGTCCTCCTCGGTCATCATGCCGGCCATGTCGTCACCGCCCGCATGACCCATCTCCGAGTGGTCCATCCCGCCGCCGGAGTCGCCAGGGACGTCCTCGCCCCACGACTCCAGCCACGCGGACATCGTCTCGATCTCCGGCTCCTGGGCCTGCTGGATCTTCGTGGCGAGGGCCAGGACGCGCTGGTCCTGACTCCGCCCCTGAGCCATCTCGGCCATCTCCGTGGCCTGGCGGTGGTGCGGGATCATCTGCTGGGCGAACACGACGTCCGCGTCGTTGAACTCGTCGCCGGACGAGCTCGAGTCGTCCGCGCAGGCGGTGAGGACAGCCAGGCCGGCAACGGCGGCGAGGGTCGCCGCGAGCATCTTGGTACGCATGTCGTTCTCCTGTGGTGCTGGAAGTGTGAGGGGTCGTCAAGGGACGCGCGCCGCGATGGGCGCGCGCTCGTGACCACTCAGCAGCGCAGGATGCAGGTACGTCTGAGCGGGGACATCGGCTCGAACGAGGTCGAGGCGGATCCCAGGGTGAGCAGATGAGGAGCGGGGAGCTTCCACAGCACGCGGTGCAGACGGCGACGCCGGACCATGAGGAACGCGCCCGTCCCGACGAGCAGCACGAAGCAGACGGCCATCAGGCCACCGCAGTGCGCTCCGTCGAGGGCGCCGTGGTCGCCGTCGTCGCTCCCGTGCCCGGCGGAGGCGTGAGCGACGTCGGCGACCATCGCGTCGTCGGTGGCCGTCGCGCCGCGGCCGTGTCGGACGAGTCCATCGGCACCGCCGACGCGCCGTGCATCCCGAGGATGCCCACCGTCAGGGCGGCCGCCACGATCGCCATGATCGCCGCGGGAACCTGCCCCCGCGTGCGCAGTCGTGGTGATCGGATCGTCCTCACGCCCCGGATCGTACGTCAGCCGTCCCAGACGTCGCGGCGCACCGTGCGCGAGCTCGTCGCGCCCGCCGTACCGACCGGTCAGGCCAGCGACAGGAAGAGCTTCTCCATCTTCTGGACGTCGACGCTGGCGAGGTCGCCGTCGTTGTCGGCCAGGCACTGCTGGAGTCCCGCGGCGACGATGGCGTAGCCGGCCCGGGACAACGCCTTGTTGACGGCGGCGAGCTGCGTGAGCACGGACTCGCAGTCCGAGCCCTCCTCCATCATGCGGATGACACTGGCCAGGTGGCCGTTCGCGCGCTTCATGCGCGTGATGATCGCCTTGACCTCGGTCGGCTCCAGATCCACCATCAGCGGTTCTCCTTCAGGGCGTCGAGCGCGGACGTCAGCCGCGCACGCGCGTCGGTAGCCACCGTCCGCAGTGCCTCGTCCGAGCCCGCGAACGCGATCATGGCGGCGGGGTCGAAGGCCTCGACGACGGTGGTCGACTCCCCCGCGGACCGCACGACGACGTTGCAGGGAAGCAGGGCGGCGATCGAGGGGTCTGCCTGCAGCGCCTGGTGGGCGAGCTGCGGCCGGCACGCCCCGAGGATCACCTGAGCCGGGACGTCCACGTCCAGCTTCTTCTTCAACGTGGCCTTCAGGTCGATCTCGGTGAGCACGCCGAAGCCCGCGGTGGCGAGCTGCTCGCGCACGGCGTCGACCGTCTCCTCGTAGGGGCAATCCACCGTCGTCTGGATCGTGTACTCGGCCATCGCTGACCCTTCTCCGCTCGCGGGACGCGTCGCCGGCCGGCGGCGGTCGTGACCAGCCTACACCGATCCCCCCAGGGGGATGCTACGGTTTCGGCGGTATCCCCCGGGGGATACCGGTCACTGTGAACCATCAACGAACGGACGTGTCATGAGCCCCTCCCCCACCCGACCGCCGCGAGGACGTCGCCGGACGACCACCGCGGGCACCGCCGGTCCGCTGGGCCGCCTCGGCACCTGGGTCACCAGCCACGCGCGCATGGTGACCGTCGCTTGGCTGCTCGCCGTCATCGGACTGGGCGCCTTCGCACCACAGGTGGAGCACAACCTGTCGGGCGCCGGCTGGCAGGCGAACGGCTCGGAGTCGGTCGAGGCCCGCGAGCTCGCCCGCACCCACTTCGGCGGCAACGCGTCGTCGGCCATCCAGGTCGTCGTCCGTTCTGACGCCGGCAAGGTCACCGAGGGCGAAGGGGGCCAGGTGCTCGCGGCCGTCACACAGGTGCTCGAGGACGAGCCCCGCATCGCCGACGTCGTGGCACCTACACCCGGAGCGACGCTCTCCGCGGACGGATCGACCGCCATCGTGCTGGCTGGCGCCGGTGCCGACACCAACGAGATGGTGCGGGTCGCGACCGAGCTGAAGGGCGAGCTCCAGGACCTGTCAACGGACGCCGTGACGGTCAACCCGACCGGGTCGTCCCTGCTGTGGAGCGACTTCAACGAGGCCAACCTCGACGCGATGCTGAAGTCCGAGCTCATGTCGTGGCCCGTGACGCTGGCCATCCTCGTGCTCGCGTTCGGCGCCCTCGTCGCCGCCGGCCTGCCGCTGCTGCTCACCCTGGCCGGGCTGGTGGCGTCCGCCGGCTCGCTCGTGCTCATCAACGAGCTCGTGCCGGTCTCCATCTGGGCGATGAACTTCGCCATGATGTTCGCCCTCGCCCTGGGCATCGACTACGCCCTGTTCGTCGTCGTCCGCTACCGCGCCGCGCGCGCCGCTCAGCGCGAGGCCGGCCTCGAGGGTCGCGACGCCCGCCAGCGAGCCGTCGCCCAGACCATGGACACCGCCGGCAAGGCCGTGCTGCTGTCGGGTCTGACCGTGCTGATCTCGCTGTCGGCGGTCATGCTCGTCCCGTCACCGTCCTTCCGGTCGATGGCCGGGGGCATCATGCTCTCGGTCGTCTTCGTGCTCGCCGCGACGCTGACTCTGCTCCCGCTCGTGCTGTTCAAGCTCGACGACCGCATCAACAAGCTCTCGCTCCCGTGGTCGCGCTCGCACGAGCACCGGTCGTCGACGTTCGCCGCGTGGGGCGAGCGACTCTGGAAGCGTCCGATCGCGTGGGGCGCCGCCTCACTCGTCGTCCTGGTGGCGCTGGCTGCGCCGGTCCTGGGCCTCAAGACCGCGATGCCGTCGATCAAGGTGCTGCCCGAGGACGCCTCGGCGCGCATCGGCTACGACCAGGTCAAGGAGTCCTTCGGCGACGGCGCGCCCGGCACGCTGCAGGTCGTCGCGGACGCCGACGACGCGCAGGCCGTCACGTCCGTCCTCACGTCCGACCCCGGCCTGGCCGCCGCGATGCCCCCGATGCCGGCCAGCGACGACAGCGGGCTGGTCATGGTCCAGGCGGTGCCGACGGTGGACCCGTCGGACCCCCAGCTCGCCGCGACGGTGGACCGCCTGCGCGAGGACCTGCCCGCCTCGGCGGTGGTGGGCGGCGCCCCGGTCGAGAACCTCGACCTCAAGGCCCAGCTGGACGAGTCCACGCCGCTCGTCATCGGTGTCGTCCTCGTCCTGGGTTTCGTGCTGCTCCTCATCGCGCTGCAGGCACCGCTCATCTCGCTGCTCGGCACGCTGGCCAGCCTGCTGTCCACGGCTGCGGCGTTCGGTGTCGCGCGGCTGGTCTTCCAGGAAGGCCACGGTGCCGGACTGCTCGGCTTCGAGTCGCAGGGCTTCCTGGACGCCTGGGCGCCGGTGTTCTTCTTCGCGATGATCTTCGCCATCGCGATGGACTACACGGTCTTCCTGCTGGCCTCGGCCAAGGAGCACTTCGAGCGCAGCGGTGACCCGAAGGACGCCATGGTCGGGTCGCTGGCCCACTCCGGACGCGTGATCTTCGCCGCCGGAGCCGTCATGGTCGCGGTGTTCTTCACCTTCGCCCTGTCCGGGCCCATCCCGCCCAAGGAGATGGGTGTCGTCCTCGGCGTCGCGGTTCTGCTGGACGCGTTCCTGGTCCGGCTCGTGCTGCTGCCGGTCATGCTCCGGCTCACCGGCCGGGCCGCGTGGTACTCCCCCGCGTGGCTGCGCACGGTGCTGCCGAACGTCACCTTCGCCCACGACTGACCGTCCGACCTTCTTCCGGGCCGGGAGTCGCCATGACTCCCGGCCCACGCTCGAAAGGCAACTCATGAACATCGACCGCGCCGTCATGCTGCTGGCCGGCACCCTCGTCCTGGTGAGCGTCCTGCTCGCCGTGACCGTCTCCACCTGGTGGCTCGTGCTGGCCGCCTTCGTCGGCGCCAACCTGCTGCAGGCGAGCCTCACCGGGTTCTGCCCCGCGGCGGGCATCCTGCGCCGCCTCGGGGTCTCCGGCGGCTGCGCGTTCCGCTGACCCGCCAGGGGGTGGCACGGCCCCTTCCATCGAAGGATGCAACTCCCCGATCTCCGTCCTGAGCGGCTCGATGGCGAGGGTGCGGGATTCCTAGGTTCGTGGTGTCCCACCACCGCGACCGAGGAGCCCTCGTGTTCACCTCCACGTCCGACCCCAGCACCGCCGCGCCCGTGCCGCAGAGCACGGCCGCGCTGCGCCTGCTGGACGTCCACAAGTCCTACCCCGGCCCGGCCGGCGCGGTCGCCGCGCTGCGCGGCGTCTCGCTGACCCTGCCCGCCGGATCGTTCACCGCCGTCATGGGCCCGTCGGGCTCGGGCAAGTCGACGCTGCTGCACTGCGCCGCCGGCCTCGACACCCCCACGAGCGGACGCGTCATCGTCGGCGACCGCGACATCAGCACGCTCAAGCCGGACGACCTCACGCGCTTCCGCCGCGACCACGTCGGCTTCGTCTTCCAGGCCTACAACCTCGTGCCGCACCTGAGCGTGGCGGACAACGTCCGGCTGCCGATGATCCTGGCCGGACGCGACGCCGACCCGCGCTGGCTCGAGGACCTGCTGGACGCCGTCGGGCTCGACGGCAAGGCCGACCGGCGTCCCGGAGAGCTGTCCGGCGGGCAGCGCAGCGGGTGCGATCGCGCGGGCGCTGTACTCGCGCGACGGTCGTGTTCGCCGACGAGCCGACCGGGGCGCTCGACGCGCGCACCGGCGAGGCCGTCCTGACGCTGCTGCGCGACACCGCCCGCCGGCTCGGCCAGACCGTCGTCGTCGTGACCCACGACGCGAAGGTCGCCGCGGCCGCCGAGCAGGTGCTGTTCCTGTCCGACGGACGCCTGGTCGACATGCTCACGAGCCCGACCGCGCAGGCCGTCGCGGACCGCATGCTGGGGCTCGAGCGATGAGCGCGACGTGGCGGCTGGCCCGCTCTGGAGCGCGGGCGCACCTGCCGAGCCTGGTCGGCCCGTTCGTGGTGCTGGCGCTGGCCGGCGTGCTGGTGTCGGGCGCGGGCGTGCTCGTCGAGTCCGGGCTGCGGACGGACGGTGAGGCCGGGTTCCTGGTCGCGCTGGCCAGCTCGTTCTCGGGCACGGCGCTGCTGCTCGTGATTTTCGTTGTCTCGTCGACGGTCTCGCTCGCTCTGCGCCAGCGTCAGCGCGACTTCGCGCTGCTGCGCGCGGTCGGCGCGACGCGCGGCCAGGTGCGCCAGCTGGTCGGCCGCGAGGTCACGCTCATCACCCTGGTCGCCGCGCCGCTCGGTGGCCTGGTCGGACTGCTCGCGGTCGGACGCCTGACGCCGCTGCTGGAGTCGTCCGGCATGGTCGACCCCGGCTTCGAGCTGTCCCTCTCCCCCGTGCCGGTGCTGAGCGCGTTCGTCCTGCTGCTGCCGGTCGCGTACCTGGCGGCGCGGCTGGCGACCCGCGGCACCTTGCGCACGTCCCCGACGGCGGCGGTGGCGCAGAGCGTCGTGGAGCCGGCCGGCATCGGACCCGTCCGTCGCACGTCCGCGCTCGTGGTCGCCGGGCTCGGGCTCGCCGCCGCGTTCAGCCCGGTGTTCATGCCCGGGACGATGGGCGCCGCGCTCGCCGCGGTGTCGGCGTTCCTGCTCATCGGGGCGGCTGCGCTGGCCGGGCCGATCCTCGTCGACCGGCTCGTCGGCGTCCTGTCACGCCTGCCCGGCGGACCGGCGACGCAGCTCGCCCTGGCCAACTCACGCGGGTTCTCGCGCCGACTGACGCTGGTCGTCGTCCCGCTCTCCCTGGCGCTCGGCGTCGGAACCGTCCAGGCGACGGTGGACCGGACGCTCGCGGCCGCCGCCACCCAGCAGCTCGAGGACGGACTGACCGCGGACGCGATCGTCACCGGCGACCTCGATGCGTCCACGGTGGACGCGGTGGCGTCCGCGCCGGGCGTGGACGCGGCGGTGCCGCTGGCGTCGGTGCCGGCCAAGGTGCAGACCGACGACGAGAGCGAGTGGCTCGGCGCGCTCGGCTGGGAGCCGCTGTCGGTGCGCGCCCTGCCCGCCGGTGGCGTCGACGGGACGCTCGACCTCGGCCTCGTCGACGGCTCGCTGGCCGGGCTCGACGAGCCGGACACCGTCGCGATCAGCAAGGACGCCACGTTCGACACCGGCAAGGGCATCGGCGAGCGGATCACCTTCCGCTGGGACGACGGCAAGCCGGTCAAGGCGACCGTCGTCGCGGTCTACGAGCGCGGGCTCGGCTTCGGCGACTACCTGACCGGCGAGGCCACCCCGGCCGCGCACGGCGTGGACGTCCGCCCGGACACCCTGCTGCTGCGCACGTCCAACGCCGGCGCCGCCGCCGTCGCGGACCTGGGCGTGACGGTGACGGACGAGGCGTCCTACGTGGCGTCTGCGACCGCGGCCGGCGACGACCAGCGCAAGCTGTCGTCGGTATTGCTGCTCCTGTTGCTGGTGTTCGCCTTCGTCGCCGCCGCGAACGCCCTAGTGCTCGCCACCGCCGGCCGCCGCGACGAGTTCACCCTGCTCTGGCGCACCGGCGCGACCCGCCGCCAGCTCCGCCGGATGCTCCTCGTCGAGTCCCTGGTGATCGCCGCGTGCGCGCTGGTGATCGGCACCCTGGCCATCATCCCCACCGTGATCGGCGTCAGCGGCGGACTACTGGGGGCGGCAGTGCCGCCGGTCGCCTGGGCGACCTACAGCGCTTTGATGCTCGTTATTGTGGGCGTCCCACCGCTGCACCCGCGGCGGGCCTTCACGGCGCAATTCGGGACGCCGACAAACCGAGGGTGATCGGCTCGATTTGTCCGCACTCGCCGTGCGTCAGAACGGCGGCATGCTTTCAAGATCTTTCAATAGCGACACAAGCGGATCTCTGGTGAATTGCGATTTAACGAGGTCAAACAGGTTTCGAACTCGCCGAGCGACCCATTCGGGAGCCGGATCGAATTCCGTATCATCAGGCTCGCCTCGGCGAACACCCTCGCCATAGCAGACCCACTGATCAGTGATGCGATCGTCCATCACCACAGCCAGCACGTATGGCAATGCGCCGTCGTTATCGCGAGTCTGCAGAATAATCCCGGAATCATCGGAGAAATAGACGAACGAGTTGTCCGGAATGGACTCGGTCCAAGCGACGTTGCCGAATTTCGTTTGCTTGATCAGCAGGTCGAGAAACCTTGCGATGTCTTCGTCGGACAGTGCAGTCATGACAACCTCGATGCCGAGAAATTCATTGTGACCTCGAACGGAATTGCTGACGGAGGAATCCAACAACCACCGTCGCAAGAGACGTACCAATAACGATGCTTCCCATCGTCTCATGACCAGTGAAGGCGAGGACAAGCCCCACGCCCAACATCAACGAGAGCGCAAGGAAGGCTCGGTTCGCCGCCGTGTTGAGATGCTTACGATCCGCCTCGGCGTCAAGTCGTCGAGTTTCCGCCTCATAACGCTGAAGATCGTCATCCCGACGCCCGCGCTCGATTCGTGCTTCCTGTTCCCGCTCCAGCCGAGCCATCATCCGTTCGGGGAAGTTGACCTCGGGGAACTGTCGGTGAAGGTTTTCGAGCAC
Organism: Aeromicrobium sp. PFPM2_SD2; assembly: GCF_057364525.1. Classification (NCBI taxonomy): domain Bacteria; kingdom Bacillati; phylum Actinomycetota; class Actinomycetes; order Propionibacteriales; family Nocardioidaceae; genus Aeromicrobium; species Aeromicrobium sp. PFPM2_SD2. The sequence goes on along the minus strand of NZ_JBNFNZ010000010.1, from coordinate 9,263 downwards.
GTGGTCGGCAGGCAATCCCGCGTAAGAGTCACCAGACTCCTGCCGGATGATACTGGTGATCCGGCGCTCGAAACGCCGCTCAATCACTAGCGCCAGCTTCTTCTCGCGGTCATTGATCACGAAGGACGACTCGGTGGAACCGAGTTCCGCCTCGGAGCCCGACTTCGGGGCATCCGCGAACGTGTCTGGAACCCTGCTTTTACCCGCGCCGTCTGCCTGGCCAACCAACGGCTCGTCACCAGGATCAGTCATTTGCGCTTCGAGCCACTCGCGCCTAGAGCCTTGAGTTCGCGGTGGGCCACAACCGCCGCCTCGTTGCGAAGAACTTTCGCGTCCGAAAAGAGACCGCTCGTTAGGATCCGAGGCGCGTTGGCCTTTCGCCTCGTGCTGAGCGCTCCCTGCCGGCGCAAGGTTTCGCCGGAAAGATCCATCAGCGAACCGAGTGCTTTCGCACTGCGGGAGAATCGCTTGGAACGATCCACGCTGTTCCTCCTATCGACTCGTGTCTGTACAGCATAGCGAGACTGGGCTATCCGGGCGGTCCGGAACTCAGACTGACTAGCCACGATGCCAAACTCTTGACCTTGACGCAGGGGCAACCCTTCACGCTCCCTGCATGACCACTGAGACACCCACTTCCGCCATCGCGGTCCGGGGCCTGGAGAAGTCGTTCGGGGACGTCCACGTGCTGCGCGGGGTCGACCTCGACGTCGCCCGCGGCAGCATCTTCGCCCTGCTCGGCTCCAACGGCGCCGGCAAGACCACGCTCGTCAAGATCCTCGCGACGTTGGTGAAGGCCGACGCCGGCACCGCCCGCGTCGCCGGCTTCGACGTCGCCGACGATCCCGCTCGCGTCCGCGAGTCGTTCAGCCTCACCGGACAGTTCGCCGCCGTGGACGAGATCCTCACCGGACGCGAGAACCTCGCCCTCGTCGCCCGGATGCGGCACCTGCCCGACCCCGGTGCCGTCGCCGACGAGCTGCTCGACCGGTTCTCGCTCACAGAGGCCGGCGGACGCCGCGCCGGGACGTACTCCGGCGGCATGCGACGCCGCCTCGACATCGCCATGAGCCTTATCGGCGACCCGCCGGTCGTCCTGCTCGATGAGCCCACGACCGGCCTCGACCCGCAAGCCCGGCAGGAGGTCTGGGCCGCCGTCGAACGGCTCGCGTCCGGCGGCGCCACCGTGCTGCTCACTACCCAGTACCTGGAGGAGGCCGAGCGGCTCGCCGACCGCATCGCGATCCTGCACCGCGGCCGCATCATCGCCGACGGCACGCTCGCCGAGCTCAAGGCTCTGCTGCCGCCGGCGCGCGTCGAGTACGTCGAGAAGCAGCCGACGCTCGAGGAGGTCTTCCTCGCCATCGTCGGCGACGACCCCACCCACGAGCCGACCGAGGCCAACACCACCACGAAGGAGCAGTGACATGACCACCCACTTCGCCGGCGACACCGCCGCCCTGACCGGCCGGTCGCTGCGCCACGTGCTGCGCAGCCCCGACACGATCATCACCACCGCGGTCATGCCCGTGGCGATGCTGCTGCTGTTCGTCTACGTCTTCGGCGGCGCGATCGAGGGCGACACCGGCAGCGACTCGTACGTCTCGTACCTGCTGCCGGGCATCCTGCTGATCACCGTCGTCTCGGGCATCTCGTACACCGCGTTCCGGCTCTTCGTGGACGTGTCCGCGGGCATCTTCCAGCGCTTCCAGACCATGCCGGTCGCGCGCTCGTCCGTGCTGTGGGCGCACGTGCTGACGTCCCTGGTGGCCAACGCGGTCGTCCTCGTCGTCGTCATCGCGGTGGCGCTGCTGATGGGCTTCCGCTCCGGCGCCAGCCCGCTCGCCTGGCTCGGCGTCATCGGCATCCTGGGCCTGTTCACGCTGGCGCTGACCTGGCTGGCGGTCATCCCCGGCCTCACCGCCAAGTCCGTCGACGGCGCCAGCGGCTTCGCCTACCCGCTGCTGTTCCTGCCGTTCCTCAGCTCGGCGTTCGTCCCCACGGACACCATGCCCGCGCCGGTCGCCGCGTTCGCCGAGCACCAGCCGGTGACGTCCATCGTGGACGTCCTGCGCAGCCTGCTCGCCGAGCAGCCGGTCGGGGACGAGCTGTGGGTCGCGCTCGCCTGGTGCGTCGGACTGCTCGCGGTGGCCTACTGGGGCGCGATGGCGGTCTTCCGCCGACGCTCGGCCTGAGGCAGGGTGTCGCCATGCTGACGATCGGACAGCTCGCCGCCTACACCGGCGTGACGCCGCGCGCGGTGCGGCTGTACCACCAGAAGGGCCTGCTGCCCGAGCCCGAGCGGGACGTCTCGGGGTACCGCCGCTACGGCGCCGAGGCGGTCGTCGAGCTCATCCGCATCCGCGTGCTCGCGGACGCCGGGGTGCCGCTGGCCCGGGTGCACGAGCTGCTCGCGGCGGACGAGGCGACGTTCGCGGCGGCGGTCGACGACATCGACCGCCGCCTGCGGCGCGAGATCGCCCAGAAGCAGGAGCACCGCCGGCGCATCGCCCGGCTCGCCGCCGGCGACAGCCTCGCGCTGCCCGCCGAGGCTGTCGCCTACCTGGACCGGCTGCGCAGCCTCGGCCTGCACGACCGCATGGTCGACGCCGAGCGGGACGCGTGGATCCTCGTCGCCGCTCAGCTGCCCGAGCACATGGGCATGCTCATGGAGATCAAGCAGGCCCAGCTCGACGATCCCGCGGTGATCGAGATGTACCGCGACCTGTGGGACATCGTCGACTGGACGCCCGACGACCCGCGCCTGCCCGCCGTCGCCGACAAGCTCGTGGCGATCTTCGAGGCGTCCCCGGACGCCGAGGCGAGGACGACTTCCCGCTCGCTCGCGAACTCGTCGAGCTGCTCGACCGCGTCTTCATCGACTCGGTGCCGTGCGCGTCCGCGCTGATGCGGCTGATCGAGGAACGCGGCTGGCGAGGCTGGACGCACCTGAAGCGGGTGCCGGTGCGGGTGGGGTGAGTCAGTCCAGCCAGCCGCGGTACAGCACCTCGTCGGGCAGCAGGCCGCTGAGCCGCGTCCACTCCGCGAGCCACTGTTGACGCAGGAGGGTCGGGCCCCAGTCCTCCGGACGCAGCTCCAGCGGGATCAGCGGGTCCGGTCGCATCGACCGCTCGAGCGCCTCGGCCAGAAGGAGCTGCTTGGCCAGGACCTGCTCGGCACTTGCCTCCGGTCGCGACCGGAGCGCCGACAGCGTCCGCTGCAGCGCCGCGTAGCCGGCGACGATCGGCTCGGCGGGCCACAGCAGCTCGGTGACGTCCTTCGAGTCCGTCACTCCCCGGACGTCCACCTCGGTGGCAGCCGCGCGCACGAGGTGCACGCGGTGGGACTGGTCCACGAGGTCGGCGAGGTCATGCGGGCTCAGGTACAGGCTGGTCCCGATCGCCGCGGCACCGGCGTCGACGAGCCGGCGACGGATCGCGTCGCGCGTCGCCCTCTCGGACTCCGGCGCGCTCACCGCGACCAGGTGCCAGCGACCGTCCCACGTGACGAGTCCCTCGTCCTGGGCCAGGGCGAGACGGATGGCCAGCCGGTCCCGCTCCAGCCGCGCCCGACCGCTCTCGGTCAGAGTCAGCGTCCCCCTGCGTCCGCGCCCCGACTGGACGACCTCGCCCGCGGCGATCATGCGCCGGATCGCGAGCCGCACTGGCTGGTCGTCGACGCCGGCAGCGTTCGCGGTGTCGTAGACGAGCGCGAGGTCGACCGGATCCCGCGCCGGGAGGAACGCCTCGATGACGGTGCGCGGCGTGACGGACGCGGGGGCGCTCACGCGGCCACCGCCCGCTGCATCGTCGTGTAGTCGTCGAACCCGTACAGGTGCCGCAGCACGCCGAGCTGTCCGTGATCGATCGGCACGAAGCCCAGCCGTCGGTACAGCGCAGCAGCGCGAGGATTCGTGCCGACCACCGAGAGCTGCACGGCCCGAGCACCCGTCCGCGCCGCGTGATCGAAGGACGCCTGCAGCAGCGCCGAGCCGACGCCTCGGCCCTGCCACTGCTGGTCGACGCAGATGCCGTCCAGCACGAGCACGTCCGTCTGGGGACGCGGGTCGAGTGGCGCCAACGTCGCGAGTGCCCGCGCGGACGACGTCCGCGAGAGGTGGGCGCGCAGGCCGCGCCAGGTCAGGTCGAGAGCGCCGCGGCCGTCCTCGTGATAGCCGCAGACGCCCACCGGACGCCCGTCGACACGGGCGACCAGCGCGCGGTCGGGACGCAGCGCTTCCGTCACGGCCCGGCGACCGACCGCAGCAGAGCGGAACGCCACCTTCAGCTTCGACGCGAACGCCGTCCAGTAGAGGCCGCCCAGCACGGCACGCTCGCTCTCGGTGAAACCGGGCTCGACCGTCGTCGTGATCACGACGCGAAACTATCATGTACGTTACGAACGTGTTCATACTGAACGGTCGACGCCGTCGCCGGTCCGCCGCCCTCGGCCTCGCCGTCCTGCTGCTGGTTGCAGGGGTTGTCGTGACCCTCGTCGGCAACGACTACCGCACGGACGAGCGCCGGGTATCCATCCCGACCAGCCAGGGACGCCTCGACGGAGTCCTGAGCGTCCCGGAGGACGGCGCTCCCCGCGGACTCGTGCTGGTGGTCCACGGCGACGGACCCGTCGAGGCCACGCACGACGGGTTGTACCGACCGTGGTTCGAGGCTGCCGCCGACGCGGGCTTCGCGACGCTGGCTTGGAGCAAGCCGGGCGTCGGTGCGTCCACGGGTGACTGGCTCGACCAGTCCATGAACGACCGAGCCGACGAGGTCTCCGACGTCATCGACTGGGCACAGCGGGACGCGTCGGTCCCGACCGACCGGATCGTCCTGTGGGGCGCCAGCCAGGCTGGCTGGGTGCTGCCGAAGGTGGCCGCCGCGCGGACCGACGTCGATGCCATCGTCGCCGTGAGCCCGGCGATCAGCTGGCTCCGACAGGGACGCTTCAACTTGCTGGCCGAGCTCGATCACGAGGGCGCGGACGACGAGGCGCGTCAGCGGGCGATCTCGATCAGCGACCAGACCCGGGTTCTTCTGGACCAGCAGGCCGACTACGAGACCTACCGCCAGCGCACGACCGACCCCGAGCCCATGGACCGCGCTCGTTGGGGCTTCGTCTCGCGCAACCACACCGCCGACGCCACCGGCGATCTGACCCGGATGGCTCACCGCCGGGTGCCGGTGCTGCTCATGCTCGGCGAGCACGACCGCAACGTCGACGTCGACGAGACCGCGTCCACGTACCGGCGGCTACTGGGCGACACGGTGGACGTCGCACGCTTCGACGCGGCGCACTCGATGGCCCGCCCGATCGTCGAGGACTCCGGCGCCGCCGGCTTGATCACCGGCGTCGTGTGGCCGCGCGCACTCCTGGCCCCGGGTGTCCTGGACACCTACCGCGACTACCTCGCCGACCTGCCGTAGCGGACTTCAGATCAGCAGGTCTCGCAGCATCGCGTCGGACGCGAACAGGGCGTCGCGGTCGTAGGTGGACGTGCTCGCCATGAGCTCGTCGGCGCCGGTGCGCTCGGCGAGCTGCTCGAGCCGCTTGCGGACGGTCGCGGGGCTGCCGGCAACGGCGCGGTCGAGCGACTCCTCGACGCGGCGGCGGACGATGTCCGGCCAGTCGCGCGAGCGGATGTCCGCGACCGACTCGAGCGGCCCGAACTCCCCCGTCTGCCGTGACATCGCCATCGCGTACGCCTCGGGCAGCGCGAGCTCGCGCGCGGTCGCGTCGTCGTCGGCAACGGTGACATCGAGCGAGACCGTCACCGACGACTCGCTGCCCTCGTGCGGCCGGAACGTCCGCCGGTACCGCGCCAGGATGCCCGGCAGCTCGTCCGAGTCGAGCACGGGTCCGCCGAGGACGACCGGGAGTCCGAGCCGGGCGGCGATGTCGATGCCACGCCCGGTCGCGAGCAGGTGCATCGGCACGGGCTCGGTAGCGGGACGGGCAGTGACGCCGGCGGTGCCGTCGAGGTAGGAGCGCAGCTCGACCAGGTCGTCCTCGAACTCGTCCACGGCGTCCATCTCACGCCGCAACGCGCGGCGCACCGGCGGGGTGAAGCCGAGTGAGCGGCCGAGCCCGAGGTCGACGCGACCGGGGTGCAGCGCCTCCAGGACGAGGAACTGCTCGGCCACCACGAGGGGCTGGTGCAGCGGAAGCATGACGCCGCCCGAGCCGATCCGGATGCGGGACGTGGCCGCGCCGACCGCGGCCAGCAGCACCGCCGGCGTGCCGGACGCGATGCCGGGGACGGCGTGGTGCTCGGCGACCCAGAAGCGCCCGTAGCCGAGCTGCTCGGCGTGCACCGCGCGGGCGATCGTCCCCTCCAGCGCCTCGGCGTCGGGACGTCCGGCGCGGGTCCGGGAGCGGTCGAGCAACGAGAGCCTCACGCCAGGGGCAACACTTTCACGTGCTCGGCCCTTCCCTGAACTACACCTCGCTCAGGCTCAACTCGAACTCATCGCCGAGGTATCACGCTTCGCGGCATCGTGCCGAAGGGCGCGCACGAGAGCATTTCCGACCGTCCCTGTGCGAACCCAGGCCCAACACACGGCGAAGATGAAGGCCAAGAAGCACATGCTGGCGCCCAGGCCCGTCTCACCTAAGCTGTTGAGTCGGCCCCAAACGGGTCGAATCCAAAGTTGGAGTTCAGATTCGACAGGACACTGCTCACTGCGATTGCGACGAGAATCAAGGCAAGAATCATCTCGATCACAGCGCCTACCACACCTCTGCCGCGAACAAACCGGTCGAACTTGGCAAAGTTCCTGGTCCACCCCCCGTTCTCTGCGATCCAGTCGATTGCCGCTTCGTCATCCATGTGGAGGATCGCCTCGAAATCTCGGTCGAGCGCCCTCTTCAATTCTCTTGCCACGTGATAGTCCCTGTCTTCGTCTTCCAGTGCGCCAGCGATCCTGCCAACAGATGGGGAATCTCGGGCGCGTTTCGTACCGCTCAAACCGAAACGAGGCGAACGATCGGACATCGATCATTCGAGCCTGTACTCCTGGCAGGACGGACTACTACCGAGAGAAGTTGGCCGTCCTGGCTGTGATCTTTTGGTCCTTGCCAGGTGAGCAGACGGCGGACGGATCGCCGAAAGCCCGCGCATCACGCACCGAAGATCGCGGCCACCGTCTTCGCGGCGCTGTACCCCTCCTCCACGCCCTCGAGCAGGACGACGTTCGACTGCGCGTGGTCGGTGCGTAGCGGCAGGATCGCCTGGTAGCCCGGGGACGCGTACCAGTCGCGGGCCGCCTGCAGCGACGGGAAGCCGATGACGATGACGTCGCCGACCGGCGGTCCCTCGAGAACCTCGGCCGTCGTGCCGTGCACGAGGAACTCGCCACCGAACGGCTCCATCGTCGCCTCGATCTGCTCCAGGTAGCGGCGGATGTTCGGGCCCAGGCGCACCCCGCGCAGGTGCCCGATCGCGTACCCGCGGCGCCCGTTCACGCGGGCACCCGGTCGAGGAAGCCGCGGACGTCCTGGATGCGTCCGTCGTCGTCGAGCACCAGCACGTCGAAGCCGACGACGACCGGCTCCTGCCCGGCCGGCCCGAGTCCCCACGTGAAGCGCACCTGCTGGTGGTGCGCGTCCGCCTCGGACGCGCGGGTGAACACGAAACCGGGGAACTGCGCGTGGACGGCGTCGATCAGCGCGCTCATCGCCTCGCGTCCCTCGACGGCGGCCAGGGGGTCGACATAGACGACGTCGGACGCCCAGTGCTCGGCCAGCAACCGGTCGCGCTCGGGTCCGGTCGCGTTCCAGGTCGCCAGGTACTGCTCGGTCACGTCACTCATGGGAGGTCTCCTTCCGACGTCGGCCCGGCGGTCGGACCGACATGAGGAGACTCGCCCCGGCAGCGGCGGACGGTCCATGACCTCCGAGGTCATGGGCGCTGGACTCGCCCGTCCCTAGGCTCACCGCCATGACACTGCTCGCCACCCCCGACGACCGGACGCAGGCCGGGGTCGGACCGATGCTGCGCACCTGGCGCGAGCGTCGCCGCTTCAGCCAGCAGGAGCTGTCGAACCTGTCGCGCGTCAGCACCCGCCACCTCAGCCGGGTCGAGACCGGCCGCGCCCAGCCGACCGCCGACATGGTGCTGCACCTGGCCGACCACCTCGACGTCCCGCTGCGCGAGCGCAACGCCATGCTGCTGGCTGCCGGGTACGCGCCGCGCTACCCGGACCACGCGCTCGACGACGGCTCCGTCGCGGACGTCATGGAGGGCCTGCGGCACCTGCTCGACGCCCACCTGCCGTACCCGGCGCTGCTGCTGGACGACGCGTGGGACGTCGTCGACGCCAACGCCGCGGTCGACGCGCTGCTGGTCGGATGCTCGCCGGCGCTGCTCGAGCCGCCGCTCAACGTCCTGCGGCTCTGCCTGCACCCGGACGGCATCGGCGGACGCATCCGCAACCGCGACCAGTGGGCGGCGCACCTGTTCCACCAGGTCGTCCACCGTGCCGCGCACACGCACGACCCGCGCCACCGCGCGCTGGTCGACGAACTGACCGGCTACCTCGGACGTCCGCCCGGCCCGCCGCCCACCTCCGGCCCCGTCCTCACGCTCGAGCTCGAGACGGACGCCGGGGTGCTGCGCTTCTTCAGCACGTCCGCCCAGCTCGACACCGCCACGGACGTCACCCTGGCCGGCCTGCACCTGGAGACGTTCCTCCCCGCCGACGCCGCCACCCGCGCGGCCTTCGGCTGAGGACGCGTCAGGCGTCGGCCGCCGCGCGGCAGCTGAGCAGCACCCCGACGACCAGCTCGTCGCCGATCAGCCCGACGATCGTCTCCTGCTGCGCCTGCGCCCGCTGCCACCGCTCGTCGTCGTGGTGGTCGCGCTCGACGACGTCCTCGACCTCGGTGGCGGCGCGGTCCCAGTCGTCCGGCGTCCGCGCGAGCTCGTCGAGGCGTCGCTCGGCCTCCACCACCAGCCCGACCGCCGCCAGGTCCGAGTCCAGCTCGGGCCGGCTCGGGAACGAGTTGCCCTCGGGCTGGTCGGGCAGCGACTCGACCGTCCGGACGTAGACGAGCAGCCCCACGGGCCCGCCCGGGACCACCACGCGTCGCAGCTCTCGCAGGTGCGCGCGCTTGTCGTCGACCGTGCAGAGCACCCCCAACGACCAGGACGCGGCGAACGCCCCGTCCGCGACCGGCAGGTGCAGCCCGTCGGCGACCACGACCGGACGCCGAACACGCCGTCGCGCCGCGCGGCCGAGATGCCGATGACCGGGACGTCC
>NZ_JBNFNZ010000009.1:0-19847 GCF_057364525.1 Aeromicrobium sp. PFPM2_SD2 | reverse complement strand
ACTGCCTGGGCCTGGGCATCCCCTTCGTGGTGGCCGCGGTCGCGTTCGCGCGCTTCACCCGCGCGCTGCGCTGGTTCAAGCGCCACCAGCGCGTCGTGGGCCTGGTCGGCGGGGCGCTGCTCGTGGTGATGGGCGTCCTGCTCGTCAGCGGCCTGTGGGACGGCATGGTCGACGAGATGCGCGGCTGGATCAGCGGAACGGAGCTGCCCCTGTGAGTGCCGAGCGCTATTCGTCGACCTGCTAAGGCGCCGCGCGGCCCGCTATGAGTGAGCCAGCGCTTCTGCTAGTTGATCGCCCGTCGGCGAACCCTCGAGTCCGGCGGGTGTCTGGTAGAGCCGGCAGGAGAGCCCCACGGGAGCGCCCGGCTGTGCGAAGGGGTCTTGGCCGTCGATAAGGATCGTCGGGGAGCCGTGGAAGTTCCAGCGCTCTGCTTGCTCCGGAGTGTTCACCAAGACCGTCTCCACCTCGCGCCGAGTCTCATCGCGTCAAGCACTTGGCGGAGGCGGGAGTGGGTGACCTCCCAGTTGGGACAGTCATCGAAGTACAACAGCTGGATGCGCATGCCCCCATCGTCCACTGCAGGCAACCGCAGGCGTAGCGGGGGCGTGCGAGGGGCGGCACTCAACCAACAAAAATTATGACGAAAGGAGCGTATTTGTCATAACGATCATTATCGGCCATGCTGCCGCATGGGCTGCCCAGCGCTTACTCAACCAATCTGAGCTCGGCGCGGTGTTGCCCGGATGCGCGCTCGGGGCGCCCTCCAATGGCCGTGGGTGTGAGCCCCAGCATGTAACTCTGGACTTCTTCGACGTCCAGACCAAGATCACCCGCGATGGTTGCCAGGCCGACCCCGTCGGCACGCAGTTGCTTGAGAACCTTCGTGAGGAGCTGGGACGACTCGCGTGGAATGCCGTTCGGCTCCCCTCTGCGGTAGCCGCGGCGGGCCAGGTCTATACACACGGACCGGTATGCCCACTCGCTCATTAGACCCAACTCGTTAGCGCGGTGCGCCATCGCCATGGCAGCTACGTTCCATCGTCTCTTCGCCATCAAGATCCGGTCCACGGAAGCGTTGTGCAGGCCTTGGGCGAGGACTCCGGACCTCGGCATGAGGAACGCGGCCGCGAACTGGTTCGCCTGTTGCTCTGCTTCCGGTCCGTGTGGGACCGCATCCTCACTGTGAAGGACGAGGTGCCCAAGTTCATGCGCGGCGTTGAAGCGTCCTCGTTCGGCAGACTTGTTCATACTAAGGAAAACAAAGGGTTGCTCCTGCCAGTGCAGGCAGTAGGCGTCAAGATCCTTGTTTTCGTCCGTGAGGGAGTAGACGCGTACGCCATGCGCTTCGAGCAGATGGACCGTATTTCCGATCGGCTTGTCGCCAAGACCCCATCGCGCACGCAGCTCATCTGCCGCAAGTTCCGGCTCTCGCCCGGACAACGTCGGCACATCGGGCGAGGGGAGATTGAACCGGTCACGGATCCAGTCGTCGATGAGGATTGCGATCCGGCCGGAACCCAGGCCCCTGTCTCGGGCCCGGGCTGTCATCTTGCTCAGAGCGCGAAAGCTCACGGCATCCACGGGAATCTCTTCCAAGTCCGGGCCTTGTAGAAATTCTGGCCGGACCCTGAGCTTCTCTGCTAGGAGAGCGACCGCGGTCTCTGACGGCTCTTGACGGCCGTTCTCGTAGGCCGAAAGGCTGACTCGGCTGATACCGGTTTCGGACGAAAGCGCAGTGAGAGTCCATCCGCGCCGCTTGCGGGCAGCGGACAGTCGGGTGGGGTTGAACATGGGGAAGTGATCCTTTGCCGAGGAATGATGGTGCCGGGACTAGCGCGGACTGACATCAACCGTGTAGCCCGGCTCTCCGTCATCCGGCAGGTCCTGGAAGTCAGCGTCGGGCAGCGGATCTTCGCGGGTGATGGGCGGAAGGATGATCCGCTCGTCCCAGTCCCGGATGATTCCAGCGTGGATCTGCGTCGGTAGCGAGAGTTCGGCATAGATGACGTCGTCGGTGACCCGCTGAATCAGCAGCCAAATGGTCGCGTCGCCGGCAAGCTCGCCCTGCTCGTACTCCTCGCCGAGGTCGAGGGCAAGCTGCATTGCGTTCGCCCGTACGGCCGTGACCGTGAGCTCACCCTTGGGGTACTTCGTAGAGGGCGGAGTTGCCGTTGCGATCCCCGTGTTCTCGTCACCCGAACTGACCACGATCGCGATAGTCCCGTCGGGACTGATGGTCTTGCAGTAGTTCCGGGAGTTGTCGTACGTCCACCCCAGTGGGACGACCTCCTCGCGGAAGAAACCCACCGTCTTGCCGTAGCGGGTGGTCCCGCCAGCAGTCGGGGGCTCGAGTTCTGTCACTAGTTTTGCTTCGGCGTCTGCCCGGAGCAGTGCGCGAGTGATCATCCCGACCGTCAGGCCGAGGGAGCGCAGACGATCGTCCGCCTCCTCGTTCGTAGCAACCTGTGTCATATCTGGGCCTTTCAGAGCGGAGGGAAGATCCGACTTTACGAAAGCCTACCTCATTCGAGGTGAAAAATCGTCAAGTACAGTGCAGGTCTCCAATCTGTCCGGCAGGGTGAGATGCGGCGAGGCCGCCAGCTCGGCGATGGCCCGCGGTGGGTTCCCACGGTGAGGCATTCGCGTGGTCGGGTTGAGTCGGGGGCCTGCGCTGTGCATACTTGGGTGTGCTGGCGGCAGTAGTCGTCGGAAGTGGTGAGTGTAGGAAGTCTCCGAGACGTAAGTACCGCTTGCGGCAGTCTCCTTGACGGTTTCTAGCCTTGCTGGCCCGCTCAATCAGCCTCGCCTCGGCGGGGCTGATTTGCGTTTACGCGTCGAAGGTTCCTAGGTCAGTTGCGATCGGCTTGACCGCCTCGCGGAACTTGCCGCCCCGCCCGTATGACCACCCCAGGATGTCCGGAAGGCAGAGCAGGAGCTCAGTCTTGTCTCGGTGTTCGTAGATCATGGACGGTCGCGGACCAAGCGTCCGCTGAAGGATGCGGCGGTCCTCGAGGTCCTGGTCGCACGACTCGAGGATCAGTCGTTCGACCCCCATGTCGAGCAAGCGCTGAGCGGTTCGTTCCAGGAGCAGGTCACGCGCTTGGCGGTCATTTCGCGCTCGCGCGGACGCGACGAGCCCTTCGACCGGCATCCGGCCGAGAGCGCTCGCATACGCCATGCGTTCGGCGCTGTTCCTGTCGGTCATGTGAATCGACCGATACTTGCCCTTGATGAGCTGGAGTTCTTTTCGCACCACCGTGAGGTCTGCAGGCACGACGACGACAGCGCAGAGCATGTAGGTCTTGCGCTTGGTTTCGTCGAGGAAGGCTGTCTTCATGGGAGTCGGTCCATTGGCGTCGTTGCGGGGGTGTCGGTGAGGTCGGGTGAAAAGTCTTGTAGGCGCTTCTCAACGGCCGTCTGGGCAGCGGCTCGAAGTGCGGCCCTGTAGGGAGTGCTGAAGGGACCGAGTAGTCGGTAGTACGTTCGTTGAGTCACGCCAAGGCTGGACAGTGCGGACTTGACCCAGACTTCGCGAACGTCCAGCAGGTCCAGCGACTGAAGCTCGCTGACTGCACTGGCGACCGACCGCTTCCCGATGCCGTACCAGTCGGCGAGTTGCTCCTGTGACATCCAGACTTCGTCGTCCTTGTTCGTGCAGCTGAGCAGGACGAGTAGAACGGCCAGTCCCGGGAGAGAGAGTCGCTCGAACCACTCTTCGGTCCAGAACTCTGGAGGAAGCACGAAGTAGAACTCGTATGGGTCGTCGGCGGTGGGGGCGTCGACGCCAGGTGGCTTGTACTCGAGCGCTCCATCCTCACGACGCGGCTCGATCCAGACGCCGCGCGAAAGTCGTTGGCGAGTGATCAAGTTCCTCGCTTCAAGGTCGTTCCAGGCTGACGAGACATTGCTGATCGTCCACTTTCGACCGGAAGTCGTGCTCAGTGCTCGCGCCCAAACCGCGGAAGGAAGCGGCCTGGGCTGGTTCTTCAGCCAAGGCCATGCCGTAAGCAGGAGCAGATAGAGTTGTAGGGAGCGGCGCTTCCTGTCGCGCACAAGCGGTCCCAGGACGCTCACGCGCTCCCCGGACGTGCGCGGCAGTTGGCACAAGATGTGGCGCACCTTCGTGTAGCCGCTGCCTGAGACGCGGAGAAGTTCGCCCCGCGTCTCAGCAGCAGTTGCAGCGATAGGTGCCTGATCCATGCGGCCATCGTACGTCATCGGATCGCGGCGAGTTGGTGACTGGATCTCGCCTGTCTTCGCGTTTCGTGCACAACTCTGGGAAGCCCGTGTGCGATGTGCATCAGGGATACCTATTCTGCGACGCCCAAGATGCCAAGGAGCAGGTGGCTGTCCGGTCTGTGACCGCCCAGTTGGGCTCTCGTGCGCGAGCCAGACCAACTCGTGTTTTCTGCGTCTTCTGTGACCGCCTGAGCTGAGCCGACAGGCCAGCTTCTCTGCATTGGGTTGGGTCCCCAGTCCAGCTCCCCTGCCGGCTTAGGTGCTCGCATCGTCAGCGACGTCCAGTCAGCGCAGACCCAGGTGCGCCGAGGCCTTGGCAAGCTACGTGCTGCCGACATTGCGCACCCGCATCCCGAGGACTGGCAGGTGTTCGGCATCCGCTCCGACGCCTGAACTTCTACCGACGCCGCCCCTCAGTTCTTCGGCACGTAGTACAGGGCATCGGCCAGGGCCCGCTGGTGCAGGGAAGCGCCGATCTTGGCGTTGTTGAGTCGCTGGAGTGCTGCCTGCAGGGTCGAGCCACCGTGCAGCTGGAACGGGCTGAAGGCTTCCAGGTCGTCACCGAATCGGTCCCGCGGGTTTTCCAGCGCCATTTCGATGTCGTTGTCGACCGCCTCGATCTCGCGCTTCACCCGTGCGAGCGCGTGCTTGGCGCGGCGCAGCTCGTCGGCGAGAGCTTCCTCGAGCTCGGCGATGACTTGCGACCAGCTCGGCACCTGGTCGCGGTGGAACATCACGTGCCCGCGCGGACCGCGTGTGGCGCCGGGAAGCTGCTGGTGCTCAGCCAGATGCTTGAGCACGCTGGTCGGCACTCCGCAGTTCGCAGCGGCGTCCTTCAGCCCCACCAGCTCGGGCCCCTCCGCCACCGGATCGTCCGTCATGGCGGCGATCGTGCCACGGGCCTCCGACGTTTGGGCCCGGAACGACCCAGCCGGTGGCAGCATGCCGCCATGAGCGATGGGGATGAGCAGCCAGTGGTGCCGCCAGCTGGGGATTGGTCGCCGGCGGACGCTCCGCACGCGATCGTGGTGTCGGAGACTCGAATCTGGTTGAACGCGGCTCGCCTCGCGGCACAGCGCGTCGCGGCTCCCGCCCAACCTTGGCACCAGATGCTCGATGTCCACATGCTGCCGTTAGCGCTCGCGCGGCTGCACCAGATGGTCAAGCTCCAGCGGCACGCGCTCGAGGCAGTGGCCGAGAAGATCGACACGGCCGATCTGGTGATACATCTAGAGCGGTCCCGCGATCGTTTCGCCGCTGCTGCGCCGCACCTGCAAACGATCCGCGACGCGCTGACTCACTCCGAGGCCTGGTCGTGGGGAGACGGCAGGGGCGACCAGAAGAAGCTTCGCGACACGGGCTCAGCGAGTCTGCGCGACGTCGCTGCGCACACCTGGGGGCTCACGTACGAGACCGACGAGAAGGTCATCATCATGGGGACGTACAGGCTCCACATCACCCAGGCGCTGGACGCCGGCCGGCGGCTCGCGGACGACTTCTACGATATCTCTCGGGAGATCGACAGGCGCCTGGCGGAAGATCAGCTTTCTTTGAGGTGACCGGCTCGTCACCCGTTTCGTCCCCACGGCTCGGCCTGCTCGCCTACGGTGCTGCGGTGACCAACGAGAAGACCAGCGCGGCACAGCCCATCGCTAACCGCGGGACCGATGAGCCCGTGTGGCAGCAACTCCAGAAGCGCGAGGCCGGCGACGCGACGTCCGCGGACAGCAGCGGCGCTCTGCGCCTAAGCAAGAACGCGGTCACCGACAGCGAGAACAAGCTTAGGAACGTCCTCTACGGAGGTCTGGCCCTCTCTGTCTTCGGCTCGATCGTCATGTTCTTCTGCCTGGTCAACGTCACCTCGGTCGACATCGACATCGTCAGCCGAGAGATGGAGGAGTCGACGAACACCGGCGCTGCGATCGGAGCGATCACCAGCTCGATCGCCGCGGCCGCCGGCGGTCTACTCCTGGCCGTCTGGGTCGTGGCCCGAGGCATCCTGCTGGCCCGCGACGTGACCGAAGCGCGCGAGCGCCACGACCAGGTGCTCGCCGACCGTTCCGCCAGCTGAAGGTATAGCGGCGCCGCGATCGCGCGCTGGCGGCCTAGTGGCGGTGCAGGTCAGCTCGAGCGCGGCGATCCAGCGGAGCACGGTCATGTCGCGTTTCGTAATCCTCGTGCGGGACCTCCGTGCAAGAAACCGTGGCGTTGAACCGGATGATGTCCCCGATGTGCTGACCCGGTGGACCGCGCGATGGACTCGGCGCACTCGTCCTGCTCGCCCAGCAGCCGCAACAAGAGTGCCAGCAACGGCCTTGGCGACCTCCGCTCGGAAGAGACGTGGTCGATCGCCTCAAGCTCGTCGGCCACGAACCGGTACCCGAACTCGGGATCATCGGCGTGGATGTCGAGAGCGGCGTTGATCAGGTAAGCAGCGGGATCTCCGCATCCCGTGTTGTACGCGTGGTGAAACACGGCGGTCGCGCGACGAAAGTGGCGGTCCAGGGCCTCGGGTCTTCGTAGAGTGGTGGCTCGGGTGTCAGAGCCCGGTTGTCAGAAGGTGTCGTCGTCGCGGGGAAGGGACCGGATCTCGATGTGGCCGGACAATGAGACGGACCGCGATCTGCTGAACTTCGATGGCGTCGCGGCCACCGTCGCCGAGCTCGTCGTGCAGGCGAGCGGTCGACCGGTCTCAATCGGCATCTCCGGCGCCTGGGGCGTCGGCAAGTCATCGATGATCAAGCTGACCAAGGTCGCCTTCGATCGACACCAGCCGAAGGACGGGCCGAGCAAGTACGTCTTCGTTGAGTTCAACGCGTGGCTATACCAAGGTTACGATGACGCGCGGGCCGCGCTGCTAGAGGTGATCGCGGCTAAGCTTGCCGAAGAGGCGGAGGCACGGGAGACCGGCCTGGACAAGGTCAACGACTTTCTCAAGCGGGTCCGCTGGTTGCGGCTGATCAAGCTGGTGGCAGCTCCGGCCGCCTCCCTGGCGCTGGGCCTGCCACCCGTCGGGCTTGCCGGGCCGGTTGCTGGCCTGGTCAAGGAGACCCTCCGCGGAGACCTCGACGCCACGGAGCTCGCCGCCGGCGACCAGTCCGCCGGGGAGCTGTCCGCCGCCGCGGCCGGGCTGCTCGACCCCAAGCAAGGGTCCACGCCGCCTAAGGAGATCCAGGCCCTGCGCGACGACTTCGAGGCCGCCCTGGAGGCGCTCGGGATCACCCTGGTGGTCCTGATCGACGACCTCGACCGCTGCTTGCCGCCGACGACCATCTCGACGCTGGAGGCGATCCGGCTGTTCCTGTTCCTCCAGAACACCGCGTTCGTGATCGCGGCGGACGACGACATGATCAGGTACGCCGTACGGCAGCACTTCCAGGGCCTGCCGGACGACTCCTTGGTCACCAACTACTTCGACAAGCTCATCCAGATCCCGATCAAAGTTCCCGGCCTCGGCACCCAGGAAGTCCGCGCGTATCTGATGATGCTGTTCGTTGAGAACAGCACACTGAGCATGCCGGACAAGAAGAAAATCCGGGACGCGGTAGCCCAGCAGCTGAAGCAGGCGTGGCAGGGCAAGCGAGTCGATCGAGGGTTTGTCCAGGGTCTGGGGGTGACGCTCCCGGCGGACCTCGTGGCCAGGCTCGACACCGCCGACCGGTTGGCACCGCTGATGGCGACGGCCACCGGGATCGCGGGCAATCCGCGGCTCATCAAGAGGTTCCTCAACGCCCTGTCCATCAGGATGTCCATCTCCGCAGCCCAGGGCGTGGGCGTGAACGAAGCGGTGCTCACCAAGCTGCTGCTCTTCGAGCGCCTTGCCCCGGCCGGGTCTACTCCGAGCTGGTGGCCGCGGTGAGCAGCAGCGACCGGGGTGCACCAGCCTTCCTGGAGCCCTGGGAAACCGCCGCCGTCGCTGGGGAGGACCTCACCCTCGAGGGAGGCTGGAGCGACCCCTCACTGGCCGAATGGCTCGCGCTCCCGCCGGCCCTGGCCAACGAGGACCTGCGGGGCGCGCTCTACGTCAGCCGGGAGCACGCGCCCCTGGTGTTCCCCGAGGACCGCCTCTCCTCTGAGGCAGCCGAACTCCTGTCGGCGCTACTCGAGCACCCGGACATGGCGCACTCGCTCAGTGACCGGCTCGCCCCGCTGGCGCCAGCGGACACCGCGGTCATGATGCGCCGACTGCTCGACCGCGCCGGCCAGGAACAGGAGTGGGGTGCACCACCGATCCTCGATGCCTGCCTCGCCCTCTCCTACAGCGAACCCATGCACGCCGACAGCCTGGCTGGCTTCCTCATCGAGCGGCCCCCCAGCCAGATCCAGGCCAGCATCGTGCCCAAGATCGGCGACCAGCCGTGGGCAGGTCAAGTCTTCACCGCCTGGCGATCCAGGGGCGTCAGCGGGCCCGTCAAGGCGGCCATCACTCGTCAGGAGTCCCGTGGGAACCTCGCAAAGTAGCTCGGGGCCGGGTGCCGGTGTTGCCCTCGTACCGCCGTGGGCCGCCGACCTGTCACCCGAACCCGAACCGACCCCCGACTCGCCGTCGCCTGAGCCCACTAGTACCGAGCCCAGCGACACCGACGACACGCCACCGGAGCCCGCCACCTCTCCCCTCGCTGGTCCCGGCAGATTCCGCGACGCCCGACGCTCCTTGGGCAGTTTCGCCCGCCGCGGCGACACCGCCGACCTACGACGGGCGGTGGGCCACTACGTCAGCAGTGGGTATGGCGGAGCCAGCACCATGGGCCGCCGCCTCGCAGCCTCCTCCGCGACGGCGAGCCGGCTCGGCGGAGTTGTCACGTCCGGGCAGAGCCCCGACGGCGCGGATCTGCGCGACCAGGTTCTCGCCTCCGGCGCCGATGCCAACCAGATCGTGGACGCGATCGTCGAAGCCGTGCGTCCCGTCGACGGCACCCAGGACGCCGAGGCCTCACGCCGCGCCGTGCGCGATGCCCTCTCCGACCTCCTCGAGCAGTTCCCAGATGCTGACCCCCTCGCCTTGGACGCAGCCCAGCGAGACTTCGTCATCGAGCGCTACACCGCCCTCGACGTCTATAACCGGTTCGCCCTCGACATGCAGCGCACTGTCATCGAGAATGCGCCCGACGCCACCGCCGCCCTGTCCCGGATGAAGCAGATCCAGGCTTACATCAGGGAGCAGGTCGCGGCTGGCTTCCGACGTGCCCGCGATCGAGGAGCGACCCCAACCTCGCAAGGAGTAGCCGCGATGGTGCGATCAGCCCTCGCCGAGACGCTGTTGATCTTCGAGGAGTACCTGAGATGAGGTTCGAATGCGGTCCTCGCGTGGTCGCCGAGAGCGCTGCCGATGGGGCAGTGGGCGTCTGCCTCTTCGACGGCGCTCCGGGTGCGGGCCTGGCAGGGGCCGGGGGCGCCGCCAGCGCGCGCGTTCCGGCGCCGCAAGCTCGCCCCCGCAACGTTGGCCTGGGACTTCGCCTCGCTCGCTCTCGCCGCCGTCGTGGCCGACACTACCGCCCGCCGCTCCAACAGCCCCGACGGCTGGACCCGCGAACTGGAATTGAATGTAGCGGTCTCGGATCCTGACCTGTGGAACAGTGTGACCCAGCCCCTCACCGGGGCGCTGAACTTCCTCACCACCGACCGCTGGAGCCTGCACTTCATCGGCGGTGCACAACACCCCTCGACGCCGGCGAAGGTGCGTCGCCCCGACGCAGACGCAGTCACCTTGCTCTCGGGAGGCCTGGACAGCCTGATCGGGGCCATCGACCTCACTGCCGGAGGTCAGTCGCTACTGGCGGTCAGCCAGACCGTCCGCGGCGATCGCACCACGCAAGCGAAGTTCGCCGCCAGCATCGGCGGCGGCCTCGAGCACCTCGAGCTGAACCACAACGCCACCCCGCACCGTCCCGGGAAGGAGACCTCTCAGCGAGCACGATCACTGGCGTTCATCGCGTTCGGCATCCTTGCGGCCTCCTCTACCGCACGGTACGACGCAGGCACGGAGGTCACGCTGTACCTGTGCGAGAACGGCTTCATCGCGATCAACCCGCCCCTCACCCCAGCACGGCTGGGCAGTCTCAGTACGCGCACCGCCCACCCCCAGTTCCTGGGTGCCATCCAAGCAGTCCTCGGAAGCGTTGGTCTCGACATCGTGATCGAGAACCCCTACCGCGAGCACACCAAGGGCGAGATGCTGCGCGACTGCTCCGACCAGTCACTGCTGTCCTCGCTTGCTGGCGAGTCGACCAGCTGCGGACGATTCCAGCGCTACGGGTACCGCCACTGCGGCCGCTGTGTGCCCTGCCAGGTCAGGCGCGCCGCCTTCCTCAACTGGGGCACCGCCGACCCCACCGACTACGTCTATCCCGACCTAGGGCGCCGCGACGAGGACCACGCTGCCTTCGACGACGTGCGGTCAGTCGCGATGGCAAGAGCATCGGTGGACACCGATGGCATCGACCGGTGGATCGGCCCGTCGCTCAGTAGCCGCTACATCGAGGACCGCCAGGCCATCCGGGCGATGATCGGCCGAGGAGTCGACGAACTCGCTGCACTGCATCGACACCTTGGAGTCTCGTGATCGACTTCCACTGCCACCTCGACCTCTACCCCGACCCGCACAAGGTCGCAGACCGAATCCAACGGGAGGGCATCGGGATCGTCTCGGTGACCACGACTCCGTCGGCATGGCCAGGAACCAAGGCACTCGAGAACGGGAGGCCATGCGTCCGGACAGCGCTAGGTCTCCACCCAGAGTTGGCAACGGTGAGGCGAGCCGAACTCGACCTGTTCGAGGACTATCTCGCCGACACTGCATTCGTCGGCGAGGTAGGCCTCGACGGAGCAGCGGCCCACAGCACACGGCAGGATCAGCTTGATGTGTTCGAACGCATTCTCTCCGCCTGCTCGCAAGCCGGAGGAAAAATCCTTTCGATCCACAGCCGGCGAGCCTCCAGCCCGGTCCTGGAAGCACTTCGCCGGCACCCAGACTCCGGTGTGCCGATTCTGCACTGGTTCTCCGGCTCCATGGCCGACCTCGACCAGGCGATAAACCTGGGCTGCTGGTTCAGTGTCGGACCAGCGATGCTTGCCGGCGCGAAAGGACGCGCGCTCGTCAGCAGGATGCCGCGGGCACGCATCGTGCTGGAGACCGACGCGCCCTTCGCGCGTGTGAAGACCGATCCCATCCACCCGTGGGACCTCAAGTCCGCCGCCGTCACGCTAGCCAGGATCTGGGACATCCCCGCCCAGACCGCGCGAACGCAACTGGAGCAGAACGACCGCGAACTCAGTTCCGGCCTGGACGATGCAACTAGAAGCAGGGACCGCTGTGACTTGCGAATGCACCCGCCCCAGGCGCACGGATAGCTCCTGGCAACCGCTGACGTGAGGACCGAGCCCGGTCCTGCCGCCGCTACTCTGGCGACATTTCAGGTCGCCGATAATAGATCTTATGTCAGATTCGTTCCGTCAGGCTTGCCACGGCGGTGGGCGCAGAGGCGGCACGTCGGTCGGATCTAGAGGGCCCATTCGACGAACACGTGATAGACCGACGCGGCGACGAGGATGTTGAACCATGTCCACATGGCACTGCGGGAGATGACCCGAACGAATGCGAGAGCGATGAGCGGGTAGGCGATGCTGACGGCGAGGTGAGTCGGCGGGTTGAGTCCCTCGAGGCGGTCGTGCAAGAAGACCCACCCGACGGTGGCGACCAACGTTGCGCCGGTAGCGAGTACGAGCGCTCCGGTCGATGGTCTCGCACGCTGGCTGTCGAGTCGGTCGGGCGCCATACTCCAAGGGTATGGCGGCTCCGAGGGGCTTCCTCATGAGGGTTTTGCGCTCTCGATCTACGATGCGAGAGTGAGTTCGATCCGGCCACCGCATAGGCGCACAGGGATGCGAGTCCCTGCGTCGTTGATGGTGGTCGTCGCGGCGGCTCTAGCGCTGGGCATCGTCTGGATGCACAGTGCGCTCGCGGTGCCGGTGGACTCCCCGAACGCCATGTCCTTGAGCGCCATGGCCACCGAGAGTCCGATGCACGCGGATGCTGCTCACGGCCCTGCTTCGGCCGGGAGCGATGACAGCCACCATGGCGCGCTAAGCGGATCGCACTGTGGCGGTCTGATGGCCGTCTGCTTCATGCTGCTGGTCGGACTCGGAGCGTTCCTGATGGCCCGTCGTGGCCGTCTGCACCGCATTCTCTGGAGACTGCCTGCCCCCCACCTGCTCACCCTGGGATTCGTCTCGAGCTCGTTTGAGCCGTTATCCCCGTTGAGACGTACCTGCATCCTGCGCTGCTGAGTCGTCGTCGGCGCGTCCATTGTGGCGCGCGAGCTTTGACGACCCCACACACCTTTCAGCACCGCAGGAGTAGAAATGCGCACCAAGATGCTCGCAGCGACCCTCGCCGCCGTGGCCAGCCTGGCCGTCCTCACGGCCTGCTCTGACGAGTCGAGCTCGTCGAGCGACGAATTCAACGACGCCGACGTCACGTTCGCCCAGCAGATGATTCCGCACCACCGACAGGCCACTGAGATGGCCGAGATGGCTCAGGGGCAGACTCAGAACCAGCAGGTTCTGGACTTGGCGGAGAAGATCGCCCAGGCCCAGGGCCCGGAGATCGAGACGATGTCCGGGTGGCTGGAGTCGTGGGGCGAAGACGTTCCGCAGGACTCTGACATGGGCGGGATGGACCACTCGGAGATGGGTCACTCCGGCGGGGGCGACGACATGGCCGGCATGATGACCGAGGAGGACATGAGCGCCCTGGAGCAGGCCAGCGGCGCGGAGTTCGACGAGATGTTCCTGACCATGATGATCGAGCACCACAAGGGTGCGGTCGACATGGCCGCGACGGAAGAGTCCGACGGCAAGTACCCGGCCGCGGTCGAGATGGCCAAGACCATCCAACGTGACCAGGAAGCCGAGATCGAGCAGATGACCCAGCTCCTCGGCAGCTGACACCCGTCTCGTTCATCTCCACCCTGGAGGCCGGCCGACACGGCGGCCCTCCAGGGCCTCCGCAAGGAACCTCCAATGCCCTTCCCCTTCGCACGCGCCCTGACCCTCGCCGCCGGCCCCCTCCTTCTGCTCAGCGCCTGCAGCGGCGCCGACGACGCAGCCGCGCCTGTGCGGTTCGAGCACATCCACGGACTCGACATCAACCCCGCCGACAAGCGTCTCTATGTCGCCACTCACACCGGCACGTACCGCCTCGAGGACGACGGCACCCCCACCCGCGTCGGCGGTCACCGCGACGACTTCATGGGCTTTCGAGTCGTCGGACCGGACCAGTTCATCGCCAGCGGGCATCCTGCCGACGCGGGCCGCCCCAACCCCCTGGGCTTCATCCAGTCCCGCGACGGCGGCAAGACCTGGGAGGCCCGCAGCCTGCAAGGGCAATCGGATCTGCACGCGATCGATGCCCACGACACGGGAACGATCACGGCGATCGACTCGACCCGGAACGCTGTCATCCAGTCCGACGATCAAGGCCGGACGTGGCGCGAGAGGTGGCGCCAGACGCACCTGCTCGACATCGCAGCCATGCCAGACAGTCCACGGTCTTTCATGGCCACCCGCACCAACGGAACGGTCACCATCGTCGAGGCAGGTCAAGAGACGGTCGTCGACGACACCCCTGCACTGACCTACGTCGACGTCACCCCTGATGGAACGTTCGCTGGGATGGACACCGACGGACAGGTGTGGCTCAGTCTCGACGCTCGCGGCTGGGCTCCCGCCGGTGGATCGGTCGCGGGCGCGCCCGCCGCGATCAGCGTCAAAGCCCGGACCTGGTATGCGGCCACTTCGCAGGGCATCTACGCCAGCTCGGACCGCGGAGGTACCTGGAAGCTGCTTCTCAGCTGAGCGCTCTCCCTGCCGGGCCGACCGGAGGTTCGCCCCGTCCGCTCGGCCGGGCGGGAGTTCAGAACCCCGCGGTGCGGGTAGGACCCACAGAAGCATCACCCAACACGGCCACGAGTGGAAGGCGACTGAAATGACGCACAAGACTGTTGAGTTGCTGGAGGCGTACCCGGCCTCGATCAATCTGGACCGCGAGCTCCTGGCCACGTGCATCGCGGCGTGCATCGAGTGCGCTCAAGCGTGCACCGCCTGCGCCGACGCCTGTCTGAGCGAGGATATGATCGCGGACCTGCGCAAGTGCATCCGCACCGATCTGGACTGTGCCGACCTGTGCGAGACAACCGCCCGGGTCCTGTCCCGCCACACCGGCTACGACGCGGCCATCACCCGCGCCGTGCTGACCGCTTGCATGACCGCCTGCCGATCCTGCGCCGAGGAGTGCGAAACCCACGCAAGCATGCATGAGCACTGCCGACTGTGCGCAGAAGCCTGCCGCGCATGCACGCAGGCCTGCGAGGCGCTGCTCGTCGCGATCGGCTGACAGCGATACCGATCTGCGAGCAGTCTCAACCCCACCGCGCGATACCCCCCTAGGGTATCGTGGGAGATCCCGACGAGCCCAACCCGCAGGAGTGGAGGCATCTCTTGAGCACCCACCACGAGCATCACTCAGCGCCCGGTTCTGAGTCCGCGGCACCGTCCACAGATCATGGCGAGGGCAGTACGGTCAGGATGGCCGCAAGCGCGACGCTCCACTGCTTGACGGGCTGCGCCATCGGAGAGATCGCCGGCCTGATCATCGGCACGGCTGCCGGCCTCGGCACGGCGACCACGGTCGCGATCTCGGTGACGCTGGCGTTCGTCTTCGGCTACGCGCTTTCGACCCTCCCCCTGCTTCGGGCCGGGTTGGCGGTCGGGACCGCGTTGAGCTTGGTCCTGGCTGCTGACACGCTGTCGATCCTGACGATGGAGATCGTGGACAACTTGGTCATGGTCGTCATCCCGGGCGCTATGGACGCCGGGCTGGTCAACCCCAAGTTCTGGATCAGCATGATGATCGCGCTCGCGGTGGCCTTCCTGGCCGCCTTCCCGCTGAATCGCTACCTGCTGCAACGCGGCAAGGGGCACGCCCTGACCCACCACCACCTTCACGGGTCCAGCGCCGGCAGCTCGCGCCCTTGGATTCCGGCGTTCAGCAGCGGAGCCCTGGCAGCGGTCATCGTGGCGTTCATGCTGGGAGGCCTGCTTGTCTCCGTGGCGGCTGACACCTCCGACCCGGACGTCTCACACAGCGCCGACCGGCTCGAGCGCTAGCCGTCCGTCGCTCGACCGAAGCGCTAGTCCCCCACCTCGGGATGGTGGCGGGCCAGGTACGCCGCCATGCCCGGCACCGTGTAGGCGACCTGGCCGTGCTCGGGGGCGTAGATCAGGCCCTTGTTCATCAGCTGGGCACGGTACGGGCCCAAGCTCGTAGGCCGCAGACCCATCCGGCGGGCGATGTCCGCTGTCGAGGACGGGGCGTCCTGGTCGTCGGCCATCGCCTGAAGAAAGCGGCGCTCGGACGGAGTCGCCCGGTCCCAGCGCGCTCTGAAGAACCCTGCATCGAGGTGCTCGAGGCCGAACTGGACGGCCGCCACCGCGTCATCGACGGTGAATACCTTGTGGGGCGCGATGTTCCAGACGGCCTGGCCGTACTCCTGGAGGAAATATGGGTAGCCGCCGGCTGCCTCGAGGATCGTCTGGAGCGCTTCGGGGGTGTAGCTCGCCCCCAGCCGTAGCGCAGGCTCGGACAGCGCGCTGCTGGCCTCGGACGGTTTCAGCTGGCCGATCTGGCGGTAGTTGAACAGCCGCTCGGCGTAGGAGCGCGTCTCGGTCAACACGCGAGGCAAGTTCGGCAGGCCCGCCCCGATGATGAAGAAGGGCCACTCGCGCTGGTTCGCGGCATGCTGAGCCGCGATCAACGCCCCCAGCGTCTCCTCATCCAGATCCTGCATCTCATCGATGAACAGGGCGAAGGCCCGACCCGTCTTCTCCAGGGCCCACGCCAGGTCCTCAACGAGTTCCAGGACGTCCAGCTCGGTGTCCCCGGAATCGCCACGCCCGGGCGACAGCTCGACGCCCAAGGAGACCTGCGTGGCCCCCACGGTGGCGTTGAACGCGCTGATGGTCTGCAGTGCGCGCTTCATACGCTCGGTACGCGACTGTGGAGACAGGCGGCGTGCGGCGGCCACCAGGCCGCGAGCCAGCGATCGCCGCGCCCCGGCGGCGCCAGCTGCATCGCGACGCGCCTCCAGCCGGACGGTCATCCACTCGAACCGGTCCGCATGGCTCTGCATCTCATTGAGCAGGACCGTCTTGCCGACACCGCGAAGACCGGTCAGGACGATCCCTCGGTCGCCGCGCATGGCCCGCGTGCGCGCGACCAGCGTGTCGAAAGCCCCCAGCTCGGTTTCGCGGCCGACCAGTTCGGGCGGCCGGCGGCCCGAGCCCGGGCTGTACGGGTTCAGTTCCGCGTCCATATTGAGGATTCTAGTGATGAATTAGGAAATGCCAATACATGCCAATAGTTCTGTAGTGCACTCGGCTCGTCGCCGCTGTGCCTCGGCATCAGTGCGTCGCAGGACTAGAGCGCGTCGTTCCGCCGGAGTATGCTAGGTGACATACAGGAGGTGGGCGGCGTGACACTGATGGAAACCGAGGCGCTGATTCAGAACGCTCGGCGCCTGTCTCGACGCCAGCGCGTCGACTGGCTGGATGAGCTGCGCAGCGTCAAGGCGCTGAGCGCCCAGTTCACTCAGGTTGAGATCGCGTCGCAGCTGGGCGTGGCCCAGCCGACTATCTCTAGGAAGCTGCAGGCTGCGGCGAAGATTCCTGAGGTGCGTCCCGGCTTCGCCGGCGGCACCCCGAACGAGATCATCGATCGCTACGTCGCCGGCGTCCTGTCGCGCGAGGACCTGGTCGACCAGCTGGCCCGCTGGGAGTACGCGACGGGCGAGCTCACCGACGGCCCCCTCGATGACCTGGTCTTCACCCCGCCCGGGACGTTCCGGGACGTCGTGCGGGCCGTGGACAAGGGCCTGATCGACGAGTCGATCTACGAGGACGTGCTCGACCAGATTGTTCGGGCGCAGCAAACTCCTGCCTCGTGACCTCCCCTCTCGACGCGCACGCAGCTCATCGCGAAGCGATCCGCGAACTGTCGCGTCCAGGTGGTCCGCTCGAGCCCGCGAGCGCCTACGCCTCCATTCGTCAGCGTGAGTGGTTCCCCACTGGAGATCTGGATGTGCCTGCGCCTGCGCGCCGGCGCCTCTGGAGCAGGCTCAAGGCCGAGGTCCTGGCCGAGAAACCCGATGCCCGGGCAGAGTGGCGGGCGATCGTTCTGGCGGGTCCGCCGGGCGCCGGGAAGTCCACCGCCCTCGCCGACCAGATCCGCGGCGAAGCGGACGCCTGGCTCACCATCGACGCCGACGACTTCAAGACCCGCCTGCTACGCGAGGCGATCGCCGATGGCTCCTACGACCGGCTGCTGAAGCCGCCAGAGGTCCAGGACCGCGAGAGTGCCGGCGAGTCGTTCTTCCCGCTCGAGCTCGCCTCCCTGGTCCACGAAGAGTCGTCGCGGCTCGCGGACGATCTGCGCCAGGAGGCGATGGAGGCTGGCACGAACATCGTGATCGACACCGTGCTGTCCAAGCCGGACAAGGCGGTGCAGCTCGGCCAGGAACTGGCGGCCGCCGGCTACGAGGTCCAGGTCCTCGACGTCGAGGTGCCGTTCGAGGTCTCAGCCGCGCGGATCGAACTGCGGTGGGAGAAGTCCTACGCCGAAGCCTTGGAGACCGGCGACGGCCTGGGTGGACGCTGGGTGCCCAGCGTCTACGCCCGAGACGTCTTCGACCCCACCACCGGCCGTGCGCACTCACAGGTCGCGGCCGAGCAGCTGACCGAGACCTGCCCCAACGTCATCGAGTACCGACGACTCTGGACCCCCGCGGTCGCCGCCAACCGCACCGAGGAAGTCCATCTTCAGCGATCTGAACCGGGCAAGCCGCTGGTCGACCTGGAGGTCGCCCGGGCTGCTCGGGTGACCGCCAGTGCCCGCCCCCGGCGTGTGGCCCGGCGCGATGGCGAAGCCGACCGGGGCCGCTGACGCTATCGAACATGCGTTCTACCCTTAGCGGGTGGGGCGAATCCGGGGAAGCGAGACGCGTGGCCACGCCCGCGCCGCACCCGGCATGTCTGGGTCCGGGCCTCGGGCAAGCAGATCCCTCGTCAGGGTGTGGTGACGGAGTGGAGGCAACGACGGGGTCGGTGGGAGGCCTGGGTGACGTACGTCGACGACTCCAAGCTCGAGCCCAAGATCGTCCAACGGTGGGCGCCGGCCAGCGAACTAAGCCCGGTGTGGTCAGACCCCAACGCCACCGGCTGGTGAACCGACGACCGTCCACAGTTCAGGTTTGCCCCTGCCGGTAGGCACTCGGTGTGAGCAACGATGGTTCGCATGTGGGAGCTGGCGACCTTCGAGTGGTGGTTCGACTTCACGACGTGCGCCGCGGCGTTCGTGTCGGCCTCGCGCCAGGCCGGCTGGTCGGCGTCGATCCGCAGCCGCAACCCGTCGGGGGTGAGGTCGTACCGGGCGGCCGAGCGGTCGGGCGTCGTCCACTGCGGCAGGTAGTGCGGCACCCATCGCTCGGTGTCGAGCACCGGGCCGTCGAAGCGGTCGTCGATCGTCACGCGCGTCATGCTCGCAGCACCTCGGCCAGCGCGTCACGGGCGTGGACGAGGGAGGGGCCGTACCAGGTGAGCAGCCGTCCGGACACGAGCCGGGTCGGGACCCGGACGAACGCCTCGGGCCCGTCGTCGGCGGTGAAGACGTACGGCTCGTCGGGCAGCAGGACGAGGTCGACGCCGTCGCGGTCCAGGTCGGCGAGCTCGACGCGCGGGTAGCGGCCCTCAGCGTCGTCCAGCACGTTGACCGCGCCGAGCCTGCGCAGCACGTCGCCGGTGAAGGTGTCGGGGCCGACGGCCATCCACGGGTCGCGCCAGACCGGCACGGCGACCCGCGGTCCGCCGGGCGGCGGGGGAGCGGCCCACGTGCGCTCGGCCTGCTCCAGCCAGGCCGGGACCTCCCAGCCGAGCGCGTCCACGAGCAGGCGGCGCATCGAGGCGAAGGCGTCGTCGACGGTGCGGATGTCGGTGACCCACACCGGGACGCCGGCGTCGCGCAGCCGGCGCACGTCCAGCTCGCGGTTCTCCTCGCGGTTCGCCACGACGAGGTCGGGCTCGAGGGCCGCGACGCCGCCCCGGTCGGGGTTCTTGGTGCCCCGCACGCGGACGACGTCCAGGTCGGCGGGGTGCGTGCACCAGTCGGTCGCGCCCACGAGCGCGTCCGGCCGGTGGCCGCGAGCGCCTCGGTCAGCGAGGGGACGAGCGAGACGACGCGGCGGGCCGGACGTGGGACGGGCACGGACGTCCCGAGGTCGTCCGTGCCCGTCATGCGCCGCAGCGTGCTCAGTGCTTGTGACCCCGGTCGGTCGTGTCGGGATCGATGACGCGGTCGCGCTCGGTGACCTCCGTCGTGCGGTGCTCGGTGACGCCGGACGTGCGGTGCTCGTCCACGTCGGGGTCGAGCCGGTCGGCCTTCGCGCGGGCCTCGTCGAGCGCCTCGGCCCGGCGGCTGGCCTCGTGCTCGTGCTCGTGCGCGGTCTTCTCGAGCCGGTCGGCCTCGAGCCGCGCCTCCTGCGCGTCCGCCCGAGCCGACG
>NZ_JBNFNZ010000008.1:0-21461 GCF_057364525.1 Aeromicrobium sp. PFPM2_SD2 | reverse complement strand
GCTCAGCTCCACCAGCTCGCCGACGGTGCTCGGCGTCCTGGCGGCGTGGACCGGGCCGCCGCTCCGTGCCTCGGCCAGGTCGACCAGCCACACGGCGAGGTCGCGGACGTCGAGCACCTGCATGGGCTGGTCCGCGACGTCGGGCACCAGGACCGGCGCGTCGACGTCGGCGGCCATCCGCGCGACGTAGTAGCCGCTGCGGTCGGACGGGTCGCCGGCCGGCGGCAGCAGACCCGCCCGGACGACCAGCGCGCCCGCAGGCAGCGCTCGTTCGCACGCCACCTTCGCCTCGCCGTAGGGGGCCGCGTCGTCACCGGGCGGGAGCAGTGGTGACGACTCCTCGAGCGGACCGGACTGGTCGGCGTAGGCCGAGCCGCTCGAGACGAACGTCCAGTGACCCGCCCGGTCCCCGAGCGCCCCGACGGCGCCACGGACGTGCGAGGGCACGCGCGACACGTCCAGGACGAGGTCCCACTCCCCGTCCAGCCCGGCGTACGCGTCCGGCCGGGACCGGTCACCCCGGACGAGCCGGACGCGTCGAGCCCCGGCCCGCTCTCGCCGCGGGCCAGGCAGGTGACGTCGTGGCCGCGGTCGCGGGCGTCTGTGGCCACCAGCCGGCCGAGCCAGGCGGTGCCGCCGAGGACGAGGGTGCGGGTCATGCCCTCATCGAACGCGAGCCGCGGACCCCGGCGCCAGCGCGTTCGCGCACGGCGGACGCGTCAGGACGGCAGGTTCGGGTCGACCAGGGCCTGCTTGCGGACGATGAGCATCCGCTGGACGACGGTCACCAGGCTGGCCAGCGCGAGCGCCCACAGCGTGACCTCGCGCAGGGCCGGGGTGTCGAACAGGCCCGACAGGCCGGTCATGACCAGGATCGAGACCAGCCGGTCCGAGCGCTCGGCGATGCCGCCCTTGGCCTGCATGCCCAGCGACTCGGCGCGCGCCCGGGCGTACGACGTGAGGTTGCCCAGCACCAGGCAGGCCAGGCTCAGCCACAGGTACAGCTCGGCGTCGCCGAGCTGGGTCTCGCGGTCGCCGATCGCGTAGTAGACCACCAGGCCACCGAACACGGCCGCGTCGCCGACGCGGTCCAGCGTCGAGTCCAGGAAGGCTCCCCACTTGCTGGCCTGGCCGGTCTTGCGGGCCATGTAGCCGTCCATGAGGTCGGAGAACACGAACAGCGTGATGACCAGGGTGCCGACGAAGAACTCCCCGCGCGGGTAGAACCACAGCGCGCCGGCCGACACGCCCAGCGTGCCGACCATCGTCACCTGGTCGGGCGTGATGCCGACCTTCAGCATGGCGTCGGCCGGGTAGGACATGACCTTCGTCCAGAAGCCACGGAATCGCTCGAGCACTAGTCCTCCTCGTGCCAGGCCTCGCGCAGCATGGCGCAGGTGTCCTCGAGGACCTGGTTCATCGTCTTGGCCTTGCCGACCACGGTCATGAAGTTGGCGTCGCCGCCCCAGCGGGGCACGACGTGCTGGTGCAGGTGGGCCGAGAGCGAGCCGCCAGCGACGCCGCCCAGGTTGATCCCGACGTTGAAGCCGTGCGGCTGGCTGACCCGGCGGATCGTGCGCAGCGCCTGCTGGGTGAGCTCGGCAACGGCCACGGTCTCGGACGGCGCGAGGTCCGCGTAGTCGGCGACGTGGCGGTTCGGCAGCACCATGAGGTGCCCGGGGTTGTACGGGTACAGGTTGAGCGCGACGAACGCCTCGCTCCCCCGGTGCACGACCAGGTCGTCGTCGGCCGGCTCGTCGACCATGACGCAGAACGGGCAGCGCTCGTCCGCGGGGTCCCCCGCCTCCCCGCGGACGTACGCCAGCCGGTACGGCACCCAGAGCCGCTCGAGCTCGTCGGCCACGTCAGACCTGCGCGCGGTCGCGGATCGCGGCGAGGATGCGCTCGACCGCGTCGTCCAGGGCCACGCCGTTCTCCTGCGTGCCGTCGCGGAAGCGGAACGACACCGCGCCGGCCTCGACGTCCTTGTCGCCGGCCAGCACCATGAACGGCACCTTCTGCGTCTGGGCGTTGCGGATCTTCTTCTGCATCCGCTCGTCGGACTCGTCGACCTCGACCCGCACGCCGTGGCGCTTGAGCCGGTCCGCGAGCTCGTACAGGTAGTCGGTGTGGCGCTCCGCGACCGGGATGCCGACGACCTGCACGGGGGCGAGCCACGGAGGGAAGGCGCCCGCGTAGTGCTCGACCAGCACGCCCAGGAACCGCTCGATCGAGCCGAACTTGGCCGAGTGGATCATGACCGGCTGCTGGCGCGATCCGTCCGCGGCGACGTACTCCAGGCCGAAGCGCTCGGGCTGGTTGAAGTCGTACTGGACGGTGCCCATCTGCCAGGTGCGGCCGATGGCGTCCTTGGCCTGCACCGACACCTTCGGGCCGTAGAACGCGGCGCCGCCCGGGTCCGGCACGAGCTCCAGGCCGGAGTCGACGCAGACCTGGCGCAGCACCTCGGTGGCCGTCTCCCACGCCTCGTCCGTGCCGATGAACTTGTCGCCCTCGCCCCGCGTCGAGAGCTCCAGGTAGAAGTCGTCCAGGCCGAAGTCGCGCAGCACGCCGAGCATGAAGGTCAGCAGGTGCTTGACCTCGGCCGGCGCCTGCTCGGGGGTGACGTAGGAGTGCGAGTCGTCCTGGGCGAAGCCGCGCACGCGGGTCAGGCCGTGGATGACGCCGGACTTCTCGTACCGGTACACGCTGCCGAACTCGAACAGGCGCAGCGGCAGCTCGCGGTACGAGCGCTGGCGCGACTGGAAGATCAGGTTGTGCATCGGGCAGTTCATCGCCTTGAGCTGGTAGTTCGAGCCCTCGAACTCCATCGGCGGGAACATCGTGTCGGCGTAGTGCGGCAGGTGGCCGGACGTGTGGAACAGCCCGTCCTTGCTGATGTGCGGCGTGCCGACGTAGGAGAAGCCCTCCTCGATGTGGCGCTGGCGGACGTAGTCCTCCATCTCCCGCTTGATGACGCCGCCCCTGGGGTGGAACACGGGCAGGCCCGAGCCCAGCTCGTCGGGGAAGCTGAACAGGTCCAGCTCCTGGCCGAGGCGGCGGTGGTCGCGGCGCTGGGCCTCCTCGAGCCGGAACAGGTAGGCGTCCAGCTCGTCCTTGGTCGGCCACGCGGTGCCGTAGATGCGCTGGAGCTGCTTGTTCTTCTCGTCGCCGCGCCAGTAGGCGGCGGCGCTGCGCATGAGCGTGAAGGCGGGGATGCGCTTGGTGGTGGGCAGGTGCGGGCCGCGGCACAGGTCCTTCCACGCGACCTCGCCCTTGCGGTTGAGGTTGTCGTAGATGGTCAGCCCGCCCTCGCCGACCTCGACGCTCGCTCCCTCGGCGGCGTCGCCGGCGGACGACTTGAGGCCGATCAGCTCGAGCTTGTAGGGCTCGTCGGCGAGCTCGGTGCGCGCGTCGTCGTCGGAGACCGGACGACGGTCGAACTTCTGGTTCTCCTTGATGATCTTGCGCATCCGGGACTCGATCTTCTCGAGGTCCTCGGGCTTGAACGGATCGGCGACGTCGAAGTCGTAGTAGAAGCCGTCGGTGACCGGCGGCCCGATGCCGAGCTTGGCCTCCGGGAAGAGCTCCTGGACGGCCTGCGCCATGACGTGGGCGGTCGAGTGGCGCAGCACGGCGAGGCCGTCGGGGCTGCCGATGAGCACGCCCTCGACCTCGTCGCCGTCGGCCAGCTCGTGCGACAGGTCGACGAGGGTGCCGTTCACGCGGGCGACGACGACGTCGGCGTCGTCGAAGAGCTGCCAGGCCTTCGTGCCCGTCTCCACCGTCCGCTCCTCGCGCTGGTCGGCGGTCAGGACGGTGATGCGGAGGTCGGACACGGTCGTGCCTTTCGGTTCATGGCGGCCCCTACGGCTGGGCCACGCGCTCGCGCCGACTCTACTCGGGCACGCCCTCGGCCCGGGCGCGGGCAGCACGCGCCTGGCGCAGTCGCCGGCGGAGGCGGACGTCCCGGCTCGCCCACACGCCGTAGCCGCCGACCCAGGCGACGCAGCCGAGGACGAAGGCGACGGAGGACTTCCACTCTGACGAGTCGAGGGCGTACACGGCGTCGGTCGAGACGAAGTACTGCGCCTTCATCGTCTCCCCCGACTCGCCTCCAAGGTCCACCAACCAACGGTCCTCCACCGTGAGTCGTCCGTCATCGCTGACGAACGTCCCGTCGTAGGAGCACCCGCGACGGCCGCACGTCTCGTCCGTGACGGTGGCAGTCCCGAGCACCCCCTCGTTGTGGGCAGCAGCACGATCGGTGGGGAGATCGACCAGGAACATCAGACCCAGGACTACCGCGATCACGAGGGTCCCGGCGGCTTTGGTGTGCTGCCACGCAGAGGCTGGTCGTCGCTCCGCCGCGTGCCGGCCGGCCGCAGGTGGCACGGGCTCAGGCACGACGTGGCGACCAAGCGTCGAGGACGGACGGATCGATCACGTCCGGCATCCTCGCACCGCTCGTCGCGGACGTCCGCCGTTCGGCTCGGGTCGCGGAGCCCGCGCGGCGCTGGCACGGTGGGCGCATGCCTGAGTACCGACTGGTGAACGAGGACGGCCACGTCGTGGCGTCGGCCACCCACGACGACGACCGCGCCGCCGTGCTGTGGCGCGCGTCGGCCCCGGTCTTCGGCCCCGACGAGGAGCCCGGCCGCGGCGTGCGCCTGGAGAAGCAGCAGGACGACGGGTGGGTCGAGCTTCCCGCCACCGGGCGCGCGGACGCGTACTGAGCCGTCCCGGCTAGGGTGCGGCCCATGAGTCGCCGCAACCTCGAGCGCTACCGCGCCGCCAAGCACCAGCACGCGAGCGTGGAGGAGTTCCTCGCCAGCGCAGTGACTCGAGGCGTCCACACCGTCGCCTACCACGGCTCCACGCTCGACCTGTTCGTCGAGCCCCGTGCCGGCGCCACCACGGTGGTGTTCAGCTTCCATGCCGCCGTGCCGGCCGAGGGCACCAGCACGCCCGTGTTCGTCGGACAGGGCATCACCCAGCACGTCCCCGCGCACACCGTCTTGATCTCGGACCCGAGCCTGGAGCTGGACGAGCACCTGCGCCTGGCCTGGTTCGCCGGCAACCATCGCCAGCCGCTGCAGCGCGAGCTCGGACCTATCCTCCAACGGCTGGCCGCCGCGCTCGGCGCCGAGCACGTCGTCTTCTACGGCGCCTCCGGCGGCGGGTACGCGGCGCTGCACTACTCCAGCCACGTCCCGGGCTCGCTGGCCTTCGCCACCAACCCGCAGACCATCGTGTCCGAGTACGACCCGGTGGCCGTGCGCGAGTACGTGGACGCCTGCTGGCCCGGCCACGAGGACGAGCCGCTGGCCGACGTCCTGGCGCGCCACGTCGCGAACGACCTGGGCGAGATCTACGCCGGACGTCCGGGGAACACGGTGGCCTACCTGCAGAACGAGTCCGACTGGCACGTGGCCAAGCACATGGAGCCGTTCATGGCCCGGCTGCCCGTCGACCACGACGTCCACGTGCGGATGGGCGACTTCGGGCAGGGGCACGCCGCGCCGCCGAAGGAGCTGGTGAGCGCGGTGCTGCACGCCGCGGCCGAGGCCGACGGCGACTGGGCCGGCGCGCTGGCGACGCTCGAGTTGAGCCGTTCGCCGCGAGCGGCTAGAGCGACTCGGGGGACTCGGGGGCTGGTGGCGGCGCCGAGCGGCCCGGGCTCGCGCAGCCGGCCGTGCCGCCACGCGAGGCTGACGAACGCTGCGGCGAGGACGCAGCCGAGGATGCCGGCGCTCAGGTCGCCGAGCGTGTCCGTGTAGGCGCCCTGCCGCTCGTCGGACGTGGCGATGAACGCGAAGTACTCGGCGATCTCCCACGCGATCGCGGCCGTGGCGCCGAACGCGAGCGAGCGCTCCAGGCAGCCGCCGAAGCCGGCGTCGCGCGGGACGCTCAGCAGCAGCACCGCCACGCACAGCAGCGCCGGGTTCATGAAGTGCATCCAGTCGTCGAACCAGACGATCTGGTCGTACAGGTCCATCCGGTTGCCCAGGAAGTCGCTGAAGCAGGTGATCGTCACCAGCAGGTCGGCGAGCCACAGGAACGGGCGGTCGCGCCAGAAGACGTACCAGAGGGCGGGGATGGTGAACGCCAGCGCCGGATAGCCGACGGCGCGCAGCTCGGCGGCCTTGCCGTCGAGGTTGGCGCCGACCGGGTCCAGCGCGGCCATGGCCGACAGCAGGATCAGCAGACCCTTGGCGCCCACGTCGAGCACCTGGGCCACGGAGGGCGCGGTGCGGGACTCGGCGTCGACGAGGGAGGACATCGCGCCGAGTCTACGCACCCACCGTCACTCAGCTGCCGGGCCAGTCCCCCGTGGCTTTCTCGAAGGCTCGGGCGCCGCCGCGGTCGACGAGCGCCTTGACCACCGCGTAGATGACGCCCTGGATGGCCGCCGCGGTGAGGATCTCCTTGAGCGGGTACTCGCTCTCCAGCGGCGTGGGCGGGTCGGCGCCGTCGCCGTGGGCGGCCTTCTTCCAGATCTGCTTGAAGATGGCGCTGGCGACGAGGCCGGCGCCGATCGAGCCGACGATGCCGACCGGGCGGTACAGCAGCTTCGCCGACTTCGACGTGTTGCGCTTCTCGGTCATGGTCCTGCCTCTCAGAGGTCGGTGACGACCTGGTTGTCGCCGCCGTCGTAGCGCTGTCCGGTGACCTTGGACTTGACCAGGCTGACGAGCGTCGCCACGCGGCCGCCGACGGGCGGCGACCAGTACTCGGCGGTGTCGGCCTGGACGTGGATGAGCACGGCGTTCGGGCTGTCGGGGCCCTCGGGCAGCCACGCGTCGGTGAACTGGTTCCACAGCTCGCGCAGCTTCTCGGTGTCGTCGACCACCCGGGCGACGCCGGAGATCGACACCCACGAGTCCGAGGACCCGAGCGTGACGCTGACCTGGGGCTGCGCCGCGATGTGCTGGACCTTGCGCGAGTCGCGCTCGGTGATGAACCACAGGTCGGCGTCCAGGTCGACCTCCTGGCGGGCCATGGGACGGCTGACCAGGTGGCCGTGCTCGTCGCGGGTGGTCAGGAAGGCGACCCGCGCGTCCTTCGTCAGCTCGACCAGCTTGGCCCGCTGCTCGTCGGGGGTACGGGCCTCGCTCATCGGCCGATGACCTCGGCGGCGTCGACGGCGCGTGCTTGTCCTGGATGGCGTCGGCGAGCGCGGTCACGTGGTCGTCGGACACCTGGACGCCGGCCTCGGAGAAGCCCTTGCGCAGCTCCTCCTCCACGGTGCCCTCGGTGGCGCCGTCCTGCCAGGAGGTGACCCGGTCGACGACGTTCTGGACGGCTTCGAGATCGATGTTCGTGTCAGTCATGGCCCGGACGTACCCGGTCGGGACGGATCGAACCGTCCTGACCGGGAACGGCTCATCCGGCGTGCCGGTCCCAGACCCGGTGGGTCGCCATGAGCTCGCTGATCCGGCTCAGCGCCGAGGGGCCGTCCGGCTCCAGCGCGACGCCCGGGCCGTTGACCGGGATGCCGCCGGCGGTCAGCGCGTCCTCGGGACTCGCCCAGCCGCCGATCGCCTTGCCGTGGCGGTAGGCCTCGGACAGCAGGATCGCCACCTCCGGGTGCTGCGCGGCCTGCCCGCCGCCGACGACCAGGACGGCGTCGAGCTCGATCGACCGGACGGTCTGGAACGTGCGCTGGACCGGGATCGGCGCGCCGGTGCCGCCCTCGAGCATCCCGCCGCGCGGGGCGACGACGATCGGCACCATGCTCGCCGCGAACGCCGCGTCGCGGAGGCGCGCACCCCGTCCAGGTCGCCGTCGACGTCGGTGACCACGATGCCGAGCAGGCGTCCGTCGGGCGGCCACGTGCCGCCGACCTGTGACAGCGCCGGGCTCGGTCGCAGGTCGGTCACCTGGACCGTCGGCTCCGGGGCGGGCAGGCCGAGCCGGTCGGCGACGGCCTGGCACAGGTCGGCGTCGATGTTGGCCAGGTTCTGCAGCTGGCGCTCCTTGATCGCCTGCTCGTAGCACTTGCCCAGCTCGAAGGAGTAGGCGTCCTTGACGTGGTCCTGCTCGACCTTCGACAGCGACCGGTAGAACATCCGGGTCTGGCTGAAGTGGTCGTCGAAGGACGCCGGCGCCTCGCGCACCGTGCGTCCCTCGACCGCGACCGGCACGTCGATGTACGCCGAGACGTCCTCGCCGGCCAGGAACGGGCAGCCGCCGTCCAGCGAGTTCGGCTTGTACGGCGCCACCCCCTTGTGCACGGCGTCCTGGTGGAAGCCGTCGCGGAGCATGTCGTTGACCGGTGAGTGCGGGCGGTTGATCGGGATCTGCGAGAAGTTCGGCCCGCCCAGCCGCGTCAGCTGGGTGTCGAGGTAGGAGAACAGCCGGGCCGCGAGCAGCGGGTCGTCCGTCGCCTCGATGCCCGGCACGAAGTGGCCGGCGTGGTAGGCCACCTGCTCGGTCTCGGCGAAGTAGTTGCTCGGGTTGGCGTTGAGCTGCATCGTGCCGATGACCTGCACCGGCGCGAGCTCCTCAGGGACGATCTTGGTCGGGTCGAGCAGGTCGATGCCCTCGAACGTCTGGTCCGGGGTGTCGGGGAAGACCTGCACGCCGAAGTCCCACTCGGGGTAGGCCCCCGACGCGATGGCGTCGGCCAGGTCGCGGCGGTGCAGGTCCGGGTCGACGCCGGCCGCGACCTGGGCCTCCTCCCACGTCAGCGAGTGGACGCCCAGGCGCGGCTTCCAGTGGAACTTCACCAGGGACGTCTCGCCCTCGGCGTTGACCAGCCGGAAGGTGTGGACGCCGAAGCCCTCCATCATCCGGTACGAGCGCGGGATGCCGCGGTCGGACATGTTCCAGATGGCGTGGTGCTGGGCCTCGGTGTGCAGCGAGACGAAGTCCCAGAACGTGTCGTGCGCGCTCTGCGCCTGCGGGATCTCGACGTCCGGGTGCGGCTTGCCGGCGTGGATGACGTCGGGGAACTTGATGCCGTCCTGGATGAAGAAGACCGGGATGTTGTTGCCGACCAGGTCGTAGACGCCCTCGGACGTGTAGAACTTCGTCGCGAAGCCGCGGGTGTCGCGCACCGTGTCGGCGGACCCGCGCGAGCCCAGCACGGTCGAGAAGCGGACGAACACCGGCGTCTCGACCCCCTCCTGCAGGAACGCCGCCCGGGTGAGCCGCGCCGCCGCCCCGTTCGAGCGGAAGACGCCGTGGGCGGCGGCGCCGCGGGCGTGCACCACCCGCTCGGGGATGCGCTCGTGGTCGAAGTGCATGATCTTCTCGCGCAGGTGGTGGTCCTTGAGCAGGACCGGGCCGCGCGCCCCCGCCTTGAGCGAGTGGTCGGTGTCGCGCAGCGGCACGCCCTGCGCGGTGGTGAGGTAGGCGCCCTGCTGGGCGGCGTCCTCGGTCTCGCCGGACCGGACGCCCGTCGGCGAGAACGCCTCGGGCCCGTGGTGCCCGGGCTGCTGCTCGAGCGGCTCGCGCGGCGTCGTCGGCTCCTCGACCGTCGGCGTGACGCTGTTCGGCACGCCGGGGACGGTGTTCGCCCCGGGTGTCACCGCGTTCTTCACCTGGGCCGCGACGCCGGCCGCCATCTCGGCGCCCTTCTCGACGATGCCCTTGTCCTGCTCCGTCATCTGGTCTCCCCCATCGGTTCGTGGGCGGCGCGGGACCACCGGGCCCCGCGCCGCTGTGGTCGTGCGGTCAGTCGGACGTCGTCGCCGGGTCGTTCGGCGCACCGCCGTCGGGCGCGGTGCCGCTGGGCTCGGAGTCCTGCTCGTCGTTGTCCGTGACGGATCCGTCGTCGGGGTGGATCGGCTCGGTCATGGTTCGCTCCTGTCGGGGTCGGTCATGGGTTCTGCTCCCGGGTCGAACGTCGGGTCGGCCCCCGGCTGCTCGATGCCCGGCGACGACGGCTCGACGGTCGGCTCGACGTCGGGGAAGCTCTCGGGGTCCTCGGGTGCGATGGTCATGTCGCCTCCTGTCGGGTCGTGAGGCCGCGGACGTCCCGCGTCCCGCGTGGTCGTACCCGCTGCGCGTCCGGGCCAACCGCGACCGTGTGCGCGGCATCACGGCGCTCATAGTTGCGATGACTCAACAGTTGCGTGATACACAAGTGGGCGACCCCTGTCCCCCATCCGCGAAGGAACAACGTGACCTCGTCCCCGTCCTCGACCCCCGAGGCCCCCGTCACGGCGAACCCGATCGTCTCGGTCGTCGTGCTGTGCCTGGGCGGACTCATGGCCGCCCTCACCCAGACGATGGTCATCCCGATCCAGAGCGAGCTCCCGAAGCTGCTCTCCACGACGCCGGACAACGCGTCCTGGGTCATCACCATCACGCTCGTGTGCGCCGCCGTCGCCATGCCGGTCGCCGGACGCCTGGCCGACCTGTTCGGCAAGCAGCGCATCATCGTCGTCAGTGCGGCGATCCTGCTCACCGGCTCGGCCGTCGCGGCCCTGTCCGACACCCTCGTGCCGATGCTCGTCGGCCGCGGCCTGCAGGGCCTGGCCATGGGCTTCATCCCGGTCGGCATCTCGCTCATCCGAGAGATCACGCCCCCGCACATCACCAACACCGCGATCGCCGCGATGAGCGCCACGCTCGGCGTCGGCGGAGCCATTGGCCTGCCGCTCTCGGCCTGGATCGCCGACGGCAGCGACTGGCACAACCTGTTCTGGGTCGCACCGGTGCCGCCACGGTCATCCTCGTCGCCGTGCTGGTGCTCGTCCCGCACGTGCACGACGCCCACGGCGGACGTCTCGACGTCCCCGGCGTCGTGCTGCTGGCGCTCGGCCTGGTGACGTTCCTGGTCGGCATCTCCAAGGGCAACAGCTGGGGCTGGAGCGACGTCGCCACCCTCGGCTGCATCGTCGGCGGCCTCGTCGTGCTCGTGCTGTTCGGCTGGTTCGAGCTGCGCCAGGACGAGCCGCTGGTCGACCTGCGCACGACCGCGAGCCTGCCCATCCTGTTCACGAACCTGGCCGCCGTCGCCGTCGGCTTCGGCATGATGGCGCAGTCCATCGTCGTCCCGCAGCTGCTCGAGATGCCCGAGCTCACCGGCTACGGCCTCGGCCAGTCGATCCTCGCCGCCGGCCTGTGGATGGCTCCCGGCGGCCTCATGATGCTGGTGTTCGCCCCGGTCTCGGCCGGTCTGATCACCCACCTCGGCGCGAAGAAGACGCTCATGACCGGCGCGACCGTGCTGGGCCTGGGCTACGTCGTCGCGCTGTTCCTCATGGACGCGCCGTGGCAGCTGCTCATCGCGTCGTGCATCGCGTCCGCCGGCGTCGGCATCGGCTACGCGGCCATGCCCACGCTCGTGCTGGACAACGCCCCCGCCGCCGAGGCCGGCGCCGCGGTCGGCCTGAACGGACTCATGCGCTCGGTGGGTACCACGATCGCCTCGGCGGTCATGGCGACGATCCTGACCAGCTCGATGAAGACGTTCGACAGCCCGGTCGGACCGGTCCAGGCCCCGACCGAGGGCGTGTTCACCACGTGCTTCCTCGTCGGCGCCCTGGCCGCGTTCGTCGGCGTCGCGATCGCCGCGTTCATCCCGCGCAAGCAGGACGCCGACTCGGTCGAGCCGGTCGCGGTCGACGACGAGGGCGTCCGCGCCTGACGCTCCCCGACGACGCACGAGGGCCCTGGCAGCACGTCCACGGGGCCCTCGTGCGTCCGGCGTCGGCGGCCGCACGCGGACGAGGCGCCCACCCGGGTGGGTGGACGCCTCGTCGGGGGTGGAGGGAACGGGGTCAGTTCGCGGTGCCGCGGTGGTCGTCGGCAGCGGTGCGGACGTGGTTCCCGTGCTCGATGTCGCCCTCGGGCTCCTTGGCGAGCAGGAACGAGCCGACGGCCCAGACCAGCGCGCCGATGAGGCCGAGGTAGACGCCGAACTCGGTGTCGAAGCCGGCCTTGCGCTCGGCGCGCCCGGCACCTCG
Organism: Aeromicrobium sp. PFPM2_SD2; assembly: GCF_057364525.1. Taxonomy (NCBI): domain Bacteria; kingdom Bacillati; phylum Actinomycetota; class Actinomycetes; order Propionibacteriales; family Nocardioidaceae; genus Aeromicrobium; species Aeromicrobium sp. PFPM2_SD2. The sequence continues at coordinate 9,540 of NZ_JBNFNZ010000008.1, read as the reverse complement.
AACAGGTACGACAGGGCCAGGCCGGTGGCGGCGATGCCCGCGGCCATCGACGACAGCGACAGGCCACGGTGCTGGCGGCGGGTGGCGCGCTTGGCCGCGTACAGCAGCGCGGCGGCGAAGCCGATGCCCAGGTAGGCGGTGAAGGGGATGACGGTGTCGGCCTCGTAGCCGCTGAAGCTCTTGTCGTCGGTCTGGATCCAGCCCAGGAACGTCGCGATGACGAACAGCGCGACGCCGGCGGTGGCGACGTAGGCACCCAGTGGATTGGCGCGACGAGGGTCGTAGTGGTCCCGGTGCGGGGTGTTTCCGCGAGTGCTTATGTCGTCCATGCCGAAGAAGCACCCAAGAAGTTCGGGGCCACTCTTGAAATCACGTGAGAGATCCCTTATTAGCGTTTCGGCCCGCTCAGGACGACGAAGGCCCCCGGTGTGAGCCGGGGGCCTTCGTGACGGTGGGCGATACTGGGTTCGAACCAGTGACCCATCCGATCGGCGTCACTAAGTGATACCGTGGAAAACGCCCGCTGTACTGCGGATATGCAGAACAGTAACGCCTCACAGAAGGCGACACAAGTAGGCACGAGGTTGCACGCGAGTTGCACGCAGGTCGCACGACGTCTGGAGATCAATGGCTGGCAAGCGCGGATTCGGGAACGTCCGGAAGCTCCCAAGCGGAAGGTGGCAGGCGTCCTACGTCGGGCCAGACACCCGCCGACACTCCGCGCCCGACACCTTCGACACGAAGGCCGACGCCGAGAGCTGGCTGTCGCTCGAGCGCCCCGTCGCCCAGTCCCCCGCATGGCTGCCACCCAAGGTTCGCCGTGAGCGGTCCCAGGCTGCGAACGCTGCCGAAGACTTCGAGCGGTTCGCCCGCACATTCATCGACAACAGGCTCGTACGCGGCCGGGCACTCAAGCCACGCACCCGCGAGCACTACACCTACCTGCTCGACCGATTCCTCCTGCCGACGTTCGGCGGGCTTGAGGTCTCAGCCATCACGCCGCAGATGATCGAGCATTGGCACGAAGCCACCGGCATCGACCACCCGACCGCTCGAGCCCACTCCTACTCCCTACTCCGCGCGATCCTCGGCGAAGCCGTGCGCCGCGGCGACATCGGACTGCAGGCCAACCCGTGCCAGATCCGTGGCGCCGGCAACCCCGAGCGCGCCTCCAAGACGAAGGTGCTGGACCTGGAAGACCTCGCGACGCTGACGACAGCGATGCCCGAGCGGTACCGCGCCATGGTCCAGATGGCGACCTGGTGCGCGCTGCGATTCGGCGAGCTGACCGCCCTCCGACGACAGGACATCGACCTCAAGCATCAGGTCGTCAAGGTCCAGCGCGCCGCCGTCCGCGTGGGCGGGCAGATCGTCGCCGACACAACAAAGTCACGAGCTGGCATCCGTACCGTCGCTATGCCGCCGCACCTGGCTCCCCTGGTCGAGCAACACCTGAAGGATCACGTCGGAGCGGGCAAGGACGCGCTCCTGTTCCCGGCCGCGGACGGTACGTCGTTCCTGTCCCCCAGCACGCTCTACAAGACCTTCTACAAGGCGCGTGACGTCATCGGTCGATCCGACCTTCGTTTCCACGACCTGCGACACACGGGTGCCGTGCTGGCCGCCCAGTCCGGGGCAACGCTGGCCGAGCTCATGGGACGCCTCGGCCATGCGACGCCGGCCGCGGCTATGCGGTACCAGTCCGTGGCCGCCAACCGCGATCGCGAACTGGCGCAGGCACTCTCCAAGTGGCCGCCACTAAGGGAAGTCTCCCCGGCTAACGCCAGTGCCTTGTGCCGAGAGATCGGACCGTGCGCAAGAAGGCGTAGATGCCGGAGGACTGGGAGAGCATCCAGGCAACTTTTTTCTGGGGACGGCCCTGTTTACAACGATCGTTTTCTTGGGGATACCGCGGTGCGCAAGATTGTGCATTACTCGTCTGCAACGCCCTGACCTGCGAAAACGTTGATGTTGGACGGGACGTAAGGACGTACACAGGTTGTCGGTGGGTCGCGTGTACCGGTCCCCGAGACCCCGAAACCTGATTTAGACTTCACATGTGAGGTCGAAGGACCACACGAAACGACGAAGGACCCGGTCTCCTGCCAGAGATTCATCCGGGCCCTCGTCAAACCCCCGTCAGTACCAACTTCCGGAAGGTCAAGATCAGGATGACACATTCTGCCCCGACCGCGCCAACCTTCGCCGCCGTATCTCTCACGGAGCTGCAGGCGAACTTCGAACGCGCCCTCGCCACCAAGAACGAGAACCTCACGCTGCGCCAGGCCGCGGCTCTCCTCCAGCAGAGTGAGATGACGGTTCGTCGACGCATCTCCGACGGCTCCCTGCCGGCTTACCGCGTCGGCCCTCGCGGAATCCGCGTCAAGCGGTCCGACGTCGAGGCGCTCATGCGCCGCGTCCCTGCCGCCTAGGCCGGCTGCCGTGTCCGCCACGGCTCAGCGCGTTCCGTCCGCGCACCCTGCAAGCGAATTCAACTGGCCTCCCAGCCACGTTGAGCACGTCGTCTTCCGTCTGCGCGCCCACGGCGCCGACCAAGACGACGCCGCGCTCATCCTGCGCGGCCTCGCCGAACAGGGCGTACGGAATCTGAAGCGCTACATGAGCTGCATCGACGACGCCGACATCACGGCCATGGTCCGCAACGCGAAAGTCGCGGCCAGCGCCCCGTCTACTTGGAGACGCCGCGGAGACATCCTCCGCGTGTACGGGCCGTCATTCCGTCGCGTCTGGCGTACTGCCACCAACTGACCCACAAACACGAAGCCCCCGCACCGGATCCGTGACGGGGGCTTCGTCATTCCCACGCGGCACCACCCGCGAGAGAGAGACAAACGATGTCCTCAACCAACAAGCCCAGCCTAAACGGTGACGCCATTCTTCGCGCCGCACGAACGCCCGAGGCCCGCGACAAGATCCACCGGTTCTACAAGCGCCAGTCCTGGGGTCTCGCTCGGAAGATGGATCTGCAGAAGCCTCGCAGCCCGCGGCGCCCCGCCGATTTCGGACTCACTGCAGCAGAAATCTGGGACGAACACGACCGGCTCTCTGCACTGGGCTGGTCGCTCGCCGAGATCTCCCAAGTCCTCCCGGATCCCGGCCCCGATCCGCGGACGGTCGCCGCGTGACGATCACTACCGAATCGCCCGTCAACTACACCCCACGCCTCTACCGGGCAGACGAGCTCGTCGAGGCAGAGCCCACGCGCTGGCTCCTCCGCTCTCGTTTGGCGATCGCCGCCGTGAACATCCTTGTCGGCGCCGAAGGCATCGGTAAGTCGCTGTTCTGGGTGCTGCTCGCGGCGCACGTCACCACGGGACGGGCCCTGCCAGCACTAGGTCTCCCTCGGCGCGAACCTCGGAATGTGCTGGTGATCGTCACCGAGGACCACTGGGCCAGCACCGTCAGGCCCCGTCTCGAGGTCGCGGGTGCCGACCTGTCGCGCATTCAGCTCATCTGCGTCGACCCGGACGGTTCAGGCTCACCCGTCTTCCCCAGGGACAACTACCTCCTGGCAGAAGCGGACAACCCTGCGCTGGTCGTAGTCGACGCCTGGTTGGACACAGTCACCGGCAACCTGGAGCCAACGAACACGTCGAACGAACAGACCGAAGCCGGCCCCTCAGCCTCCAGCAGTCGGCCACTCGTCCGGCCCTCGATGTCGAGCATGTAGCCGTGCTCCCACGGCGTGGCCGTCACGTTGAACGTGGCCATCGGACTCCTGTCAGTTCGTCGCTTCGCCTGCCGCGGCCGGCGAACCCATAGGTGCGTGCGCATCTAGGGGCGCTGCCCCAGCAACTCCGGCACACGAGAAGTCGAACGCAGGTACGCGTGTAGGTCAGGCGACACATAGAATGCCAGCGATCTGAGTGACGTGAGTTCGGCCTCCAGATCTAGGTGCCAGATCTTGTGGTGGTGGCCAATGCGGTTCCGTAACTCTCGAACGCTCGAGAACAACGGTTCTACAGCTTGTTGCGCACGGCTTGGAGCGCCTGCGAACGCTGCCGCGAGATCTGGATACAGCCACAGTTGTCGTTGCGATACCAGTTGATGCCAGAAGCCGAAGCTGATCTCAGAAATCACTTGGCCCGGGTGCACCGGCTTGTTGTTGCGTCGGACTCGACGGATAGCTGTATCGATGTCCTTATACGGTTGCTGATGGTTGAAGCGGACTCCGCGCCTCCGTTGCGGACCTACGCTTGCGGGGTCCCGACCCAACTCGCACGCATCGTCGAAGATCCAGTGGGCTTGCCGTCCAAGCCTGTTCTGCCGGAGGCACATGCGGCCGTCGATCGCATTTCTCACGGCGACCTCAAGACACGCGATCTCCTCCCAAAGGGCAGCCGAAATTTCCCGGTTCCAGAGGTAGAGCCGCTGGGCACGCACGGTACTTCCGCGCGCGTCGTCGAGGTACGGCTGCAGGCGTGGCAGCGACCAGAGGTCGACCAGAGATTGCCACGAGGCGACGTTGACCATGGCGGCATCCTTACGTATGGTGGAGGCCAACACCCCGGAACCGTCCCTGTAACGCCTCGGCGTCGATCAAACGGCCGGGGTTTCGCTTTGCGCACACAGGCAGGCTTCCCGGTGCCACACTCGGAGCCGTGCGACTACACGTACTCGAAGCCCGGGTCCTTGAAATTGTGGACGCGGTAACCCGGGGTCACATGGTCGAGGACGACCGCGTCGAACTGAAGGCAACCTGGCCAGAGAACCCTGCTCGAACCGCGCGACAGATTGCCGGGCATGCAAATGCCAGCGGCGGCGAGCCCATCATCTGGTTGATCGGGGTCGACGAGAAGGTCGGGGTGAAGTCGCTCGAGGACGCCGAGCTCGCCAACTGGTGGCCTCAAGTCAGCAGACATTTCAATGACGTCGCACCTGACATGACCTCTCTCGTGGTTCCTGTCGGCGAGGGACGTCATGTGGTCGCGTTGCAGTTCGACACCAGCCGTACTCCGTACGTGGTTTCGGTGGCCGGCGGGGGCGCGGTTCAGTTCGAGGTGCCGTGGCGGTCTGGTAACCAGACTCGCTCAGCTCGGCGACACGAACTGCTCCGTGCCGTTATCGCGGAGGCGTCCCTCCCCACGCTTGAGCTCACCGAGGGGCGATTCAAGCTGGAGGAGTACCCGCCCGAACGTCCCGGGCTCCGCTACCTCTTGAGCGGCGGGTTTGCGATCTTCATATCCACGCCCGGAGAAGTGATGCTCCCGCAGCATCGCCAAACTTGGGCCATCAAGTCGGACAACGGCAGGACGGTTGCATTGGAGTCGTTGCGAATCTCTGGCCCCGGCCGAACCAGTGTGAACTACGGCGACTGGCGCCGCGAAGAGCTCGGGCATGTGGAGGTCGCCGATGGCAACTCGTTGGTCATCCATCGGTCGGCAACTATTCACATCGAGTTCAGCATGAAACTGGAGGACGACCTCGGCGACGCGCTACGAGTCGCTAAGAGCCTGGAGTTGCTGGTGGACCTGCCAATTGATCGCTCGGACCGTACCGCCTCTCTGCGCCATCCCTTCGACGCGGTAAAGCCCGGACCGTTTGTCGGGGTGACCGGCGTTTCCGCGAAGACCGCGGCTTCGTTCGTTTCCCGCCCGCGCGAGTGAGAGCAGCGAGCCGCAGGGCACGCGTGTCTCACCGAGGTTCAGGGAACTGTTCGGGGTTCGCTCCGCCCGGCGTGAATCGCAAGACGGTGCAGGTCTCCCCTGCCCGGTACTTGTTCCAGGCCTTGATGGTCACGGCGAGAAGCACCTTGCGGTTCCTTTCGCCACGGGTCTCGCGCTGACCCAGGAGGAGCTTGCGTAGGGCGTGGACGGGCTCGCCGGCGTGGTGGTCTTCATCGGATGCGAGGCGGTCGAAGAAGTGGTCAGCGTCGGTGGCGTCGATCTGGGAGAACAGCCACCACGCGGTGCCGCCGATCCCCATGGGAAGGGCGGTTGCCGCGTAGGCGCGGGATGCCGGCGAGACGGCCAGGCGGATGTCCGGGTGCTGCTCGAGGGTCTGCAGCAGCTCAGCGTTGGTGAACTGCATCGACGTGCCACGTGCGCCGGCGAGCCAGCCGGCCACCCCGCGGATAGTGGACGCCAGAGGCACGACGTTCGCTTCTCCGCGGAGTTTGAGGACGTCACCAAGGGTTCGCTTCGCGCCGGCGTCCATCGTCTCCTGAGCGAGACTCGGCAGACCACGGATGACGAGCATGTCCACGGTAGTCTCGGCTTCGACGATCGCGGCGAGGCGGTGCTGTCCGTCGAGAAGGGTGCCGTCCGTGGCGATCTTGATGGTCTCGCCGTTCCATCGCCAGTTCCCGGACTTCATGTCGCGGGCGTACCCGGAGACGACGCGCGCGCGGAGGTTGCGGTTGTGGGTGTTGAAGCCCAGGTACCGGCGCGCGTCGTCCGGGGTGATCGTCTCGGTCGAGACGGTCGGTTCAGTCACAGGCCGGCCTCCGGGGTGGAGGCATTGAGGTCGAGCTGGACCTGGCGGAGCATCGTGGCGGCCTTCGTGTACATGAGCGCCCAGTCCTGAACGTCCTCGACGGCGTAGAACTCGTACATGGCCGGCAGGCAGCCAGTCAGGATCAACGCACGCCCGTCGGTGCCCTCGACGATCTGAAGCGCCTCGGCGTCGGATCCTGCGAGCGGGATCGAGTGGACACACCACTCGTCCTCTGGGTCTCCGGTCTCGCTGGCGTGGTGCGCGTTGCACCAGGACCGACATGTCGTGGCAGTCACCGGGGCGCTCCGTTCGCGAGAAGGTCCGCGATCCGCTCGAGCTCGTGCTTCCCGGGGTCCACGATGTCCGCAACCGTGTCCGGCACTTCCTCGGCGGCCGCGATCGGCATGATCAGATCGCCGGCATCGAGCTGGTACGCAACCGTCGCCTTGGCATACCGGCCCCACTTCTTGCCGTCACCGTGTCGCCACTCCTTGCTGCGAAGCGTGCGGGCGTCCCCAGTTGCGGGCCGCGCCTTAACTTCCCGCACCGCGCGCGAGAGAAGGACACAGAGTTCGACGTCAGTGCAGTCCGAGTACGCGGTCGCGACCCAGCGGCGCTTGTCCTTCAGGTACCGGAGCTCACCCACAGTCCGGAACACGCCAGGCTCTCCCGCGACGCTGTCCCAGGTGAAGCACTTCTTCGAATCCTTGTGCTCGACGCGGATGCCGTGAGCCCGAGCACTCGCATACCAAGCGGGCGGGTCGATGGCGACGTTCCGGCGCGAAGTGACCAGTTCCCAGATCGTCGTCATCGGCTGGCCTCCTTCTGGATGAAGGCCAGCGTCATGGAGGCTTCGGCGAACATCCGCGCCCACTCCATGAGGTCGTCCGGGTTTTCGGTGTAGCTCGGGAAGGCCAGACGATCGAAGGTGGCGACCGCTCCCTCTCGGTCATCAACGACGAGCTCGATGGACACCTCGTCACCCACCGTCGCCTTGATCAAGCGGACGCACCAGGTGTCGTCCGGGTCGTAGTCGTTGTGAGCGTTGCACCACGTCTCGTGGCGCACGGTGCTGGTTGTGGTGGTCATTACTGCTCCTCTGGCGATGTCGCACGTGCGTTGCACGGCCAGAGAATTGCGAAGGCCCTCCGACCGCGTTTCCGCAGGTCAGAGGGCCTTTCGTGACGGTGGGCGATACTGGGTTCGAACCAGTGACCTCTTCGGTGTGAACGAAGCGCGCTACCACTGCGCCAATCGCCCGTCGCACCATCGGTGCGCGGACCACACTAACGCACCCCTCACGGGACGCGAAACCGGGTCCGCACCTGTCACGGATCGACGTTCTTGACCGCCTCGCGCGCCCAGATCTCCTGCGCCCTGCGCGTCACCGGCCCGGGTGCCGGCAGCTCGCGCTCGTCCACCCGCGAGACCGCCTGGACGTCGCGGGTGGTGCCGACCAGCAGCACCTCGTCGGCCTCCTGGAGCACCTCGATCGGCGCGTCGCGCTCCACCACGTCCAGCTCCCCGGCGCACCACTGCAGCACCAGGGCACGGGTGACGCCGGCCAGGCAACCCGACGCGAGCGTCGGGGTGACCAGCTGCTCGCCCAGGACGTACATGACGTTGGACCCGGTGCCCTCGCACAGGTCGCCGACGGTGTTGGGCATGAGCGCCTCGGACGCTCCGAGGTCGTGGGCGTGCTCGATCATCAACGCGTTCCCGGCGTAGGAGGTGGTCTTGAGCCCGGCCAGCGCGCCCCGCTCGTTGCGCGGCCAGTCGACCGTCACGACCGACGTCACCGACGGCGGACGCTCGGCCGGCTCGGTCACGACGACGTGCGACATCGGTCCCGAGCCGCGCGGCGACCCGAGGGGCCCCGGGCCGGAGGTGACCGTGATGCGCAGTCGTCCGAACGGGAGGTCCTGTCCCTCGAGCGTCGCCGCGACCCCCTCGCGGACGGCCCCGAGGTCGGGCTCGCCGATGCCGAGGCCGCGGGCGGACCGCGCCAGCCGGTCCAGGTGACGAGTCAGCGCGAAGGGCCGGCCGTCCTCGATCTTGACCGTCTCGAACACGCCGTCGCCCACGACGAGGCCGTGGTCGAGGATCGAGAGGGCGGGATCCTGCGGGGATTCCAGGACTTTTCCGTTCAGCCAGGCGCGCATGCAGACACGTTAACCGACCCCGGTTTTGGTCATCGGATGGTCATGTACTAATGTTTCATCTCGGCCCGAGGGGGTCGGAAAAACCGGCCCGGAGGGCAACCGCTTCGCAAGAAGCACGCGGACGTGGCTCAGTGGTAGAGCATCACCTTGCCAAGGTGAGGGTCGCGGGTTCGAATCCCGTCGTCCGCTCGGAGAGGGTCCACGGCAGGGCCATCCTGCGGTGGGTTGGCCGAGAGGCGAGGCAACGGCCTGCAAAGCCGTGAACACGGGTTCGAATCCCGTACCCACCTCTCAGGGCGCAAGCCCTCACAACTGAATACCCACGGGCGATTGGCGCAGCGGTAGCGCGCTTCCCTGACACGGAAGAGGTCACTGGTTCAAACCCAGTATCGCCCACAGACAGAACCCCCGGAGCCTCGGCTCCGGGGGTTCTCGCGTCGGTGGACCTACTTCGTCTCGTCGGGCTCGGCCGCGGGCGGCTCGGGGGTGGAGATCGGGTCCTCGGGCCGACGGGCGTCGGCTCCTGCGGGCCGGTCGGCGACCCGGGGACGGGTCCGTCGGGGTGCATGGGGATGGTGGTCATCGCTGCTCCTCTCAGTGCGGCCGGTCGGCCTCGGGGAAGTCCTCGGGCTCGTCGGTCAGCGGTCCGGGGACGGTCGTGGTTCCCGGGTCGGGCTCGACCGCCGGGTCGGGCGTCTTCTCGGGCTCGGGGACGTAGTCGGGCGCAGGCGCTTCGCTCATGTCCCGTTCGTTCCCCGTCTCGCCGATTCTCAACCGCGGGCGGACGCCTTGCGCCATCCTTGGCCGGTGACCGACGCACCCACCGAGCCGAGTCCCACCGAGGCGCGCCCCGCCTCCCGATCCGGACGCCGCCTCGTCGCCCTCGGCGTCGCCACCGCGGCCGTCGCCGCCCTCGCGGGCG
>NZ_JBNFNZ010000007.1:0-21951 GCF_057364525.1 Aeromicrobium sp. PFPM2_SD2 | reverse complement strand
CGAGCGGACCGGCGAGCAGGCGCCTCGGGCCGCGGCGAGCGTCCAGCCGGCGAAGCGCGGGGTCCTGGCGGGGCGATGCCGGCGGCCGAGCGGACGCCGGACAGCGCCGCCTCGCGCCAGCGCTCCTCCCCCGTCACCGCGACCATGGCCAGCAGCGCGTGGACGACCGCGGACGTGCCGGACGGGTAGGCGTTGTCGGACGGGTCCTGCGGGCGCACGAGCAGGGCGTCGGCCTCGGCGTCGGTGTCGTGGAAGCCGTCGGCGGCGGCGAAGCGCTCCAGCACCTGGTCGAGCAGCGATCGGGCGCGCTCGAACCACACCGCGTCGCCGGTCACGCCGAGCAGCACGAGGTAGGCCTCGGCGACGCAGCCGTAGTCCTCCAGCACGCCAGCATGCGCGCCCGCGCGTCCGTGCCGCGACACGCGCAGCAGGCGGCCGTCCTCGGTCGTGTGCACGGTGGCCAGCAGCTCCGCGGCCTCCCGCGCCGCGGTCAGCAGCTCGGGCCGGTCCAGGACGACCGACATCTCGGCCAGCGCGCTGACGGCCAGGCCGTTCCAGGCGGCCACGACCTTGTCGTCGACCGCAGGCTGCGGGCGCTCCTGGCGGGCGGTCAGCAGCGCCCGGCGCACCCGCTCCAGCCGCTCGGCGTCCGCCGGCGGGTCGAGCAGCTGCAGCGTCGAGGTGCCGTGCTCGAACGTCCCCTGCTCGGTCACCGTGTAGACCCCGGCGGCCCAGGCACCGTCGTCCTCGCCGAGCACCTCCGCGAGCTGCTGCGGCGTCCAGACGTACGTGGCGCCCTCGACCCCCTCGGTGTCGGCGTCCAGAGCCGACGCGAAGCCGCCCTCGGACGTCCGCAGGTCGCGCAGCAGGAAGTCGGCCACGTCACCGGCCACGGCGCGGAACCGCTCGGCGTGCTCGCCGCGGCGGCTCGCGTGCGTGTAGACGCGGGCCAGCTGGGCGTTGTCGTAGAGCATCTTCTCGAAGTGGGGAACCCGCCAGAACCGGTCGACGCTGTAGCGCGCGAACCCGCCGGCGAGCTGGTCGTGCATGCCGCCCGCGGCCATCGCGAGCAGCGTGTGGTCGGCCATCGCCGTGGCGCGCTCGTCAGCGGTGCGCGACTCGTGGCGCAGCAGCCACTCCAGCACCATGGACGGCGGGAACTTCGGGCTCGTGCCGAAGCCGCCGGCGTCCTGGTCGTAGGTGCGCGCCAAGGCGTCCAGCGCACCCTCGAGGTCGTCGGCGGTCAGCACCTCCCCCGCGACGTGCCCGGCCGTGCCGAGGTGGTCGACGACCGACTGGCCGATGCGCAGCACCTCGTCGCGCCGGTTCGTCCACGCCTCGTGCAGCGCCTGCAGCACCTGGGTGAACGCCGGCATGCCCTGCGCGGGCACCGGCGGGAAGTAGGTGCCGCTGAAGAACGGCTCGCCCTCGGGCGTCAGGACGCAGGTCATCGGCCACCCGCCCTGGCCGGTCATCGCCTGCACCGCGCGCATGTAGACCGCGTCCACGTCCGGACGCTCCTCGCGGTCGACCTTGACGTTGACGAAGTGCTCGTTCATGTACGCCGCCGTGGCCGCGTCCTCGAACGACTCGTGGGCCATGACGTGGCACCAGTGGCAGGCGGCGTAGCCCACGCTGAGCAAGATTGGTGCATCACGGCGCCTCGCTTCCTCGAACGCTTCGGGTCCCCACTCCCACCAATCCACGGGATTACCCGCATGTTGTTGGAGATAGGGGCTCGTCGCATTGGCAAGGCGGTTGGCCATTCCTGTGACTCCTCAGCAGTGGCACGTGCATCACTTCCCCTCAAGTGATGCACGAGAGTGATGCACGAAACCGGCGTACGATGGTGTCTTCAGCCTAGGAGGTCTCGGTGGCTCCTCGTTCCCAGCCGAAGTTGCTCGCGCAGGGCAAGGCACGTACGACGGGCGGCAGCTCGCGTCCGTGGCGGGTGCGGCTCTACGCGCCGTCGTCCGGCAGCAACAAGTACCAGGTGTTCTTCAAGGCGCCCGCCGGCGACGGCGAGCAATGGAAGCGGGTGCTGCGCGCGCGGCGTCCGAGGAGGAGGCGCGCCGGATCTTCGCCCAGGCCGAGGCCGCGCTGGACACCGAGTCGGAGACGCCGGCAGGGGCGGACGTCCGTGCCTCCCGGACCATCCGGATGCTCGGCGAGGAGTACCTGCGCGACTCCACTGAGCGGGGCAAGCAGCCGCGGACGATGGAGCAGCGCGAGTCGCGACTCAACGCCCACATCAACCCGACCATCGGCGACGTGCCCGTGACGAAGTGGCGGATCGACCACAGTCGTCTCGTCATGGAGAAGGGCTCCAAGACGCTCTTCTCGCAGCGCGGCCGCGAGGACCTGCGCGGCCAGCTCGCCGCGATGCGCAAGCTCGCCTGGCGGCTCGGGTGGCTGGAGCGGTCGATCGATCCGCTCGACGGCCTGTCGATCGGGCGGGCGACCGTTCAGCACGGGGCCACGGCGCAGTACGTCGACCCGCGCCTGCGCCCGGAGACGCGCCAGGTGCGCGCGATGGCTGCCGGCGCGGATGCGCTGTGCGGCACGGACGGCACCGATCCGCTGATGACCCGCCTCCCGCTCTTGGGCACGAAGATCCGCGTGGCCGGCTTCGGCGGGTTGCGGCTCGGCGAGCAGAACGCGCTACGCGCGATCGACGTCTTCTTCGAGAACGGCTACGTCCACGTCAACGGCTCATGGATCACCCCGCGCAAGGCGCCCGGCTTCCGCGGCCCGGTGAAGAACCAGGTCCTCCACGAGGTCCCGCTGCCCAGGTCGCTGATGCATGACGAGCTCCTCCCCCGCGTGAAGGAGCTGCTCAGGCTGCCCGCGACGGCATCGCTCCAACAGGTCATCAACGCCCAGGAGGACGAGCGCCAACGGCGCGCGAGTCTGGCGACCCGGTCGAAGGACCGGTCGCTGGCATGGTGGAACTACCCCGTCCCGCCCGAGGACGAGCTCTGGCTCTTCGTCGACACCCTCACCGGTCTGCCGGTGAAACCGGAGATGCACAACAACCGCTGGCACCGCGTCCGCGAATGGGTCGAGCAGAACGACCCCGACAACGCCTGGCCGAAGACCATCGTCTACCGCAACCTCCGCCACCACGCCGCGACGAAGTGGTTCCACGAGGAGCTCGGCGAGCCCTGGGAGGTCGTCGCTCAGTACCTCGGCGACAAGCTCACGACCGTCCTCAACCATTACGTCCGTGCTGGTGAGGACGCCCTGCGCGACTCCGTGAGCAAGTTGGCAACCCGGTGATTGTCACGGAGTCGGGGTGTCGTCCTCCGGTATCTCCTCCAGAATCTTGTCGACCCGTCGTTCGAGGTCGATCTCTCCCCGCTCACCCATGAGGTTCATCAGGGATCGAGCGTCGGCTTGGAGCTTGGAGTCAGATGTCCTTAGGGCTGCGGCGATTACGGGCGCCAGCGAGTGTGTCCGTAGGTCATAGTTGTCGAAGGTCGACGTATCGTTAGTGGCTAGGAGCATCGTCAGAGCATCAAGGGCGGCCCGAGGAAGTTCGTCGGCGGCAGCGGCGAGTTGCTCGCCGATCATCCCGTGCGTGGCCAGTGCGCCATCCAGTTCAAGTGCCTCCACTAGTCTCGGGAGCCACCATCGGGCCGGAAACTTCTCACTCCGAATGAACCAATAGAAGTCCTTTAGTTCAGCCTTGTCCTCAGGGTGATCCTTGACGTGAGCGACACGCTTATCCCACAGGCTAGCCAATCGGTCACGGATGACGTCGTCCACAACCTCGGCGTGCATGAATGACCAGGCTGTGTGACCGATGGCATCACCACGAGTCTCTGGGGTTGCTTGTGCGTAGAACTCATTGCATAGCGGGTCGTCGTCGCCAATGTGCCCTCGAATGATCGCCTCAATGACCCACTGACCGATCCGCTGCTGCGGAGAGACATCGTTACCCCACCCGATCGCGACCTGCTCCTGGCTGTAGAGCGCGGCAATCATCGAGTCCGACAGAAGTCGATAAAGGTCTAGATGGAAGTAGTGCATAGCGATGGCCGTGGTAAGTGCGACCTGCTGGTTCTTGTCGATCGCCGATCGCGTGCCGAAGTAGGTGGGACTGTTCTCTACGAGCCAATCGTGGGCATGATTGAACAGCTTTCCGAGTCCCTCTCCGAGAACGGCCCGCGAGGCCCCACGAGGATCTTCCAGGGCAAGTTGTTCGCGCAGCGTTTGTCGCGCCCTGACATGCCATCGGTTGCCTTCACCGAGTCCCACCAGGTTGACAAGCCCGCGGAGCAAGATGGGCCACTTCCAGTTCAGGGAGACCATTAGTGGGTCCCACCCGGACTCCTGTTCACCAACGGTGGCGACGTACTCACTCCACGCACTGGTGCCGGATGCGGCCGCCAACAGCAGATCAGCCACATGGTTCAGGTGTTCTTCAGGAAGTTTCTCCGCTGAACTCTTCGACGTGAGATGCGTCAGGAGGCGGATCGCGCCCTTCTTTGCCGCCCCGAAGTCGGGATCGTCGTCGAAGCTTCCCCCCTCAACAGGGAATTCAGACTCATCGGAGTGATCGAGAACGTCAGCGACCAGTGCCAGCACCTGGTCCCACGGCAGATCGAGATCCGCCTTCAGGGCTCCCTCCCAGCCACTGAGGACAGCGCGAAGGTACGTCGGGCGTAGCCGCCGCGAGAGCTCATGCTGACCGTGGAGGGCCAGCGGGTTACTCGTGATCAGTGCCTCTAGCACCCGCGCCTGTCCCTCGTGTGAAGGCTCGGGACCCCATCCGTCTCCCTCGACATGCCATCCCTCGAGGTGGGCGACCAACTCCATCGGCGCCATGGCCGACATTTCCTCTTGGGGAATCGGGCTATTCGGGCCCGTCCAGCCGAAGGTCTGAAATGGCGGACTCAGTGGATCGGCGATGACACCGTCCTCAGCATCTAGCGAGTCGAGTTCCTCTTGCAGCGCGGCCGGAAGGAGCTCGCGGCCGACACCAGCCAGCACGCGGTGACGCCAGTGCCTGTCCCACCGGGCAATCTGATCCAGAATCTCGGCATCCGATTCACCACGTTCACGCATGTTGCGAGTGATTCGCTCAATCTCTTGAGCCGAGAGGTGTCCGGATTCCAGGACTTGTGCGAGTTGGTCGAGTTCACGAGAAGATGTCGAGCCCATTGCACGGATGAGTCTGACGAAGTCGGGAACTGCATCCGCGGCGCGCGACTTGACGTCCAGCATGAGCTCCCGAGCGATGGGAACCAGGTCCGAACTGTCGGCCCCCTGAGCGACAGAGCGCTCCAGGACTTCGGCGACCGCGTAGAGGGAGATGCGGCGCACAATCAGGATGGGGTTCCGGTTGAGATCTGCCCACGCCGCCGCTGGATCCTTCTCCAACAGTTCAATCGCTGCGTCGCGCACAGCGTCGATGAGAGCATCCTTGACCTCGTGGTAGGAGTTCCGTCTCTGAGAGATCAACGATCGACCGAAACCACTGTGGTCATAGCCTTCACCAACGCTTCGTTCTTGCTCTTCGTGAAGGATGAGCCACGGGAGGATTGTCTTCAACGCGTTCTCCCCGAGGGCACGAGTGACCCTCGGAAGTTCGCGTGAGTACCAGTGGGCCTTCAACTCTGTCACAGGGTCGCCATCGGCCCCCTTCTCCGCTGTCGGCCGGAACAGTTTGTTGGCCAACGCGACTCCGAACTTCGTCTCCCCGCCTTCCAACAGGTTGACGACGAAGGACACGAGGTCCCTCGGGTCGGTGCGCCACCCATAGCCACTGTCCTCCCAAGCATCTATGACGGGCTTCAGCCTGGCGGCAGCATCTGGGGGCATGCGTGACCCAGCAGAGAAGACGACCCTGCGGACCCACGAGTTGCTGCTGCTCCCGAGGGAAGCAAGAACTTGAGCAACCTCGGCTGGAACGTGCTCCGCCATTGCCTCCAAGTAGCTGGCCTCCGGCCAGTACCTCTCACGAACGATGCCGTCGCTTCCGACTTCTGGCTCGGGCGGGCTTCCGAACGCCCCCGCATCAGCCAGTGGTTTGACCCAGAGCGGATTCTTGAGCCCTTCGTAGAACGCTCGACGCAGCTGGAAGGACGTCAATCTGCGCAGCGCGGCTTTAACCTGCTCGGCCGTCGGAGGCTGGTAGTCAGCCATCGGTCGCACCTCCCTTGATGAGCTGATTGGCTTCGGCAAGCAGGTCTTCGATTGCGTGCAGGCTGTCGAAGAATTCGGCCCGCTTTCCATCCATGAGGACTTCGACCGAGTCAATACGGGACGTCAGGTCATCATCGGAGGGAAGGGCATCGACGTTGCTCTGCTCGCCGTGGAGATGTGCCCACTTCACGAAGTAGTTGTAGGTCGCGTACCACTCGCGGACCGCCGGGTGCTTTGTGTTCCCATCGTCGGTCAGGAACACGGCGATGTCGGCCAGGAATCGCCCATCCTCCGCGACCGCCGCCTTGATCAGGTCCTCCAGGACGCGGGCAATCTCCTTAGGGACCGGCACGTTCTCGGCATCTTGGGCGAGATCGAGTGCAGGGTACTTCGCGACGATGCCAGGGAGCTTCCTCACGTAGCTATCGCTTCGCGTGCCCCTGTCTCCCTTCCCACCCGATGAGATCGCTTCCGGGAGGTGCTTCATCACTTCACGCATCGAGTGGCAGATGTGTGAGATCCGCGCCCTCTCATCACCTGGGTTCGCGGCGCTCGCCAGCAGCTCCCGTGCAGTCCGATACATACTCGCCAGGTCCGGACGCTTCTCCTCTAACCAGTCGGCGATTCGTGCTTGCCGTTCTTCGGACGTCGACACTGATCCACTCACGTCCTAGGGTCTGCCCCGAGCTCAGCGGCGACCCGGGCGGCGAAGGCCGGGTCGGCGTGGATACGGGCAACGACGTCGTCGGCAATCTTGTCCACGTCGATCGGCCCCGCGTACTCGACGTTCACGTGACGCGCGTACTGAATGTCCGGCCGAGGGTCGTACGCGCTCTCACCGTTGTCGCCATAGGCGGTCAGGACGTGGTCATACACGAGCTGGACCTTGTTGAAGAATATGTCCGGCGTATACGGCGCTTCCGGCAATCCCTCGTCCAGGACACGGCGGATGGTGCTGTTGACGTCATTGGTGACGTCGACCTTCCGACGCCAATCCTGGACCAGCTTTTCGTGGAGGTGATCCAGCAGCTGCTTCGCGCTTGCCTTCACCCGTTCGCGCTCTTCGTCAGTGAGAACAGGATCAGGCTGGGTGAGCAGGTCGAAGATCGCGAGCTCCTCCTCAGTCATGCCTTCACGGACCGCGCGCTCTTCCTCTTCGGTGAGAGTCTTGGACAGCTCGATGAGACGCCGCAGGTACTCGTCGATGTTGACGCTGCCTGCGTTGTAGTCCGAGATAAGTTGCTCGATCCGCTCGACCAGCTCGTAGCGAGTCGGGTTACGCAGGGCCGCCCCGATGGCCTGCTGGCGCAACAGTTGGGCGAGTCGGTCGGTCTCGGCTCGCTTCCTGCCGGCGAACTTCGCCGCCAGCCCGTCGAAGTCGATGAGGGACAGGTCGATCAGCGGGTCGGGGTTGGTGCCCTCGGCGGCGGCGCGGATCACGTACTCCTCGGCACCGACGGAGCGATCGAGCAACGCGTCCACCGCGTCTGCGACCGCCGAGATTTCGGGTGCCGGTGGCCGGGTGACCTCGATGATCCGCTCATGCAGCACCCGGATCGCCGCGACAGTCCGCTGTTGCGCAGCGGCCTTGGGATTGGGCAGCAGCGCCTTGAACAGCTTGCGGACCTGACGAGCCTTAACGGTGAAGTCGTTGCGCGTGTCCTCGTCGACGAGCAGCGCCTCGACGGCGGCGTCCCTTTTTGCGACATGGTCGAAGCCCTGGGCATCGCGCATCGCGACGAGATCAACGCCGACGCCAGAGCAGAACGACACCAGGTCCGCCACAGCCAGATCGAGCTCAGCCGCGAGTGCATCGATGATCTCGATCGGTTGCTCGCCAGCGCTAGCCGCACCGTAGATCGCGAGGGCCTTCTCGAGATTCCGGAAGACGCCCACGTAGTCGGCGATGAGACCGTTGTCCTTCTCGGGGAAGACCCGGTTGGCACGCGCGATGGTCTGCATGAGCGTGTGGTTCTTCATCGGCCGGTCGAGGTAGACCGTCGAGACTGACGGCGCGTCGAAGCCGGTCATCCACATCGCGCAAACGAAGACGAGGCGCAGCGGGTCGTCGGAGTCCTTGAACTTCTCGGCCAGGTCTTCGCGGTTCATCCGCTCACGGTGGGGGCGGATGTCGAGACCGAGGTCGTCGAGCATCTTCAGCTCGTTCTGGCTCTGCGAGACCACCACCGCCATGTCGGTCGTCTCCATGAGCTCGATCCGCGAGGCGAGCCAGGGGCGTTCCAGCTCGGGCAGCGCATCGTGTTCAACCCGCAACTCGGCGAGGTACTCGGCCCACGCCTCTCGCACGAGATCGTGCATCCGAACGGCGGCGGCCTTATCCAGCCCGACATACATCGCCTTGCCGGTGAACCCGCGCCCCACGAAGTGCCGTACCAGATCCCTCGCGATCGTCTTGAGGCGCTCAGGCCGGGTAAGCAGCGTGTACGCCGTCCCGAACTCGCGAGCCAAGGCGCCCTCGGCGACCTCGTCCAGTTCCGCGGCTTCGAGCAACTCGTCGAGCTCGTCGGAGAAGTTCTCGTTGACGAGTTGCAGCTCGGGGATGCGGTTCTCGTAGTAGAGCGGCACGGTGGCGCCATCTTCGATCGCATCGCGGAAGTTGTAGATGCTGACGTAGTCGCCGAACTGCTTGCGGGTCGCCTGCTCCTCGCCGGCGATCAGCGGCGTGCCGGTGAAGCCCATCATCGAGGCGTTCGGCAGCGCTCGGCGCATATTGAGCGCGAGGGTGTCGTACTGGCTGCGGTGAGCCTCGTCGGTGATGACGATGACGTCGGAGCGATCCGACAGCACCGGCATCTCGACCTCGCCAGCGGCCTTCGAGGGCTGGAACTTCTGGATCAATGTGAACACGTAGCGGTGATCTGCGGCAAGCAGCTCGCGCAGGTGCGCGATGGAGTCGGCGTGCACCCTCGCTTCGGCCGGGATCGCGCCGGCGTCGGCGAACTCGCCATGCAGTTGGACGTCTAGCTCGGTACGGTCGGTGACCATTACGAACGTCCACCTGCCTGCGACCTGGCGCAGCACCTTCTGGGTGAACCACAGCATCGACAGGCTCTTGCCGGAGCCTTGGGTATGCCAGAAAACGCCGAGGCGCTTGTCGTGCTCGGCGCGAGCACGGTGAAGGTTCTCAATGGCGGCGTTGACGCCGAGGTATTGGTGCGAGCGCGCCAAGACCTTGATCAGTCCCCCCGGACGCTCCATGTAGGCGACGAAGTTCTCAAACAAGTCGAGAACGATCGCTGGATCGCACGTCCCGCGCAGGGCTGTCTCCAGCGCGATTGCGCCACGAGTCCCGGCCGCGTCGATGACCTTCCAGTCACCAAAGAACTCCCAGGGCGAGTACGTCGAGCCGACCTTCGCGTCGCTCCCGTTGGAGAGCAGCACGAAGCAATTAGGGACGAAGAGCTGACCGATGGTGTCGCGATAGTCGGTCAGGTTGAGGTCGTACGCAGACTTGACCGGCTCGTTCGGCTCCTTGAATTCCATCAGGACCAGTGGCACGCCGTTGACGAACAGCGCCACGTCGAGGCGGCGGCTGTGCAAATTGCCCTTGACCCACATCTGCTGGACCGCGAGCAGGTCGTTGTTGGCCGCGTCCTTCAGGTCGAGGTAGCGAAGCAGTTCGATGCGCTTCTCGCCGGCCTCGTCCGTCCACTCCGCCCGGAAGCCATCGCGCAGCAGGTCGTGAACCTCGCGGTTGGCGCGCACGCGGTCCATGACCGAGCGGTCCTTAGTGATGGCCTCGACCGCCTCGTTAATCGAGGCATCCGGAACGTCGGCGGGGTTGAGTTTGCGGAGCGCAAACCTCAGGCGGTGAGTGAGAACGACGTCGTGCTGGGAGTCGCGTCCGAGGGTCCCCTGGGCGCCGAGGATCTCGGTGAATGCGTCGACCGGGGTCCAGCCGAGCTGCTCCAGCAACTCCATGCTCGGCTTCTCGACGTAGTCGAACTCCGGACCCCGCGGCGCCATCACGCTACCGATTCCTCAACCAACGCATCGAGATCGAGCGCCGACACGTCGATCTGGCCTGTCACGAGCTTCGGCAGCAGCAGGTCGCGCAGCGCGGCAAGCTCGCGCGCCTGCGACTGGAGGGTCATCGACTCGTCATGAATCGGAGCCGCAATCTCATCGAAACCCTTCACCAGAGCGGGCGGCGGGATGGCTGCGCAAACCTCATTAAGCGCTGCGCGCTTGATGTGCTTCATCGTCGTGCCCTGCGCACGCGATCGGAAGGAAGGCATGGCGTTGTCGAGGGCGTGCAAGAGGTACAGACGGGTCGCGGACTCGTTCGACGGGCGGACGGTGAAGAGGTGTTGGTTCAGCAGCCCGGGCTCGTCCCCCCAGAGGTAGGCGCCTAAGTCGGCGCTCCAGCTCATGAGGAGATCGCCGCGTTCAACCCAGTACTTCGGATCAATGTCGCCTTCGGGACAGCGCGGCGTCGCTGGGGTGACCCCCTGCTTCAGTTCCTTGATCTTGATAATCGGCCTGCCGTCCGAACCCCAGTGGGAGGGTTTGAACGCGAAGCCATTCACGAACGATGCGACGTCATCGAAGGACTCGACCCTCCACCCCTCCGGTATCGACCCGAGGGCGGAGTGAACGAGCGGGACATCCGCGTGGCCGGGGTAGCGGAACTTCACGAACCACTCGCGGTAGATGGCCCGCGCCATCTCCTCCAGCACTTCCACCCGCCGCCGGTTGTTCTCGATTAGGTCATCGAAGCATCCCAGAACTTCGCCGATGCAGGACTGTGTCGCGTAGCCAGGCACTCGCACGACGACCCTGGAGAACGCCGACTTGTTGATGATCGGGGTCGCCGCACCGCTGGCGGCCTGCGCGATGGTTGGAGCGATGTGTCTGAGTAGGTAGTAGAGGAAACGGCTATCCGTGTCCTCGCCGGGAACCACTGTGTTGACCTGCTGGTTCGTCACCGATTCGGAAGGCAGCAGGCACACCTTCCCGATCGTGGCGCCGATGCACACGAACGCCACGGAATCTGCTGGGACAAGGCGCGTCCGAAGCCCTGCCCGGCCCTCATCGGACAGCCATCTCTCAGGGCGCGGCCGACGATCCCGCTCCGTCATGTCACTGGGGGTCACGAATGGGGTCGAGTCACCGAACCACCCCGGGTTGCGCGAGGGTGGAGTGCTTCCAGTTACGACCTTGCCGAGGTCGGCGATCGTCTTGGGCTGCCAGTCACTCATGCCTCGAGGACCCCTTGCACGGCTGCGTCGACCTTCGAGCGGAGCGCGTCGGCCTCGTCGCTCAGCATCGTGAACTCCTCGTAGAGCGCTTCGAGGTCACCGATGAAGTCGACGTCGTCCTCGTCGACCGCGGCCGATCCGGTGTAGCGGCCGGGGTTGAGGCTCCAGCCCTGGGCTTCGATCTCGGCCCGGGTGATGACCTTGCAAAGTCCGGCGACGTCAACGTACTTGCCCTCGGGGAAGTGCTCCTTGAGCAGCACCTCGCTGCCGTCGGCGGTCTCGACGTCCTCGCCGCGGTAGAGCCGGACGATGTTGGCGAGGAACTCAATCTGCTCAGGCAGGAAGTCGCGGTGGGCACGGTCGACCTGGCGGAAGATGTGCCGGGCGTCGAGGAAGAGCACCGTGTCCTCGCGCGGCGTGCCGGCCTTGGCCTTGTCGAGGAACCAGAGCGTCACCGGCAAGGTCACGGTGTAGAAGAAGTTGGAGCTGATCGCGACCATCACGTCGACCGCGCCCGACTCGACGAGCTGCTTGCGGATCTCCTTCTCCGAATGCCCGGCGTCGCCCGCGGAGTTGGCCATGACGAAGCCCGCGCGTCCGGCGTCGGTGAGCGCGGCGTAGAACTCCTGGATCCACAGGTAGTTCGCATTGTCGTTGCGGGGCAGGCCGAACGGGAACCGCTTGTCGCCCGCCAGCTGGTCCTTCTTGACCTTGTCGACGTTGAACGGCGGGTTGGCCATGACGTAGTCGAAGGCGCCGACTGCACTGTGGGGGTCTTCGTAGTAGCTGTTTGCCTGGCGGATGTCGCCGGAGAGTCCGTGGAGGGCGAGGTTCATCTTCGCCAGCGGCACTGTGTCCTCGGTCTTCTCCGCGCCGAAAATCGACAACTTGCGGGTCGCTGATTCGTGGTGGCGTTCAACGAACTTCGCGCACTGGACGAACATGCCGCCCGAGCCACACGCCGGGTCGAAGACACGGCCTTGGAACGGCTCCAGGATCTCCACGATGAGCCGGACGATGGAGTAGGGCGTGAAGTACTCACCACCGCCCCGCCCCTCCTGGGCGGCGAAATTGGACAGGAAGTCCTCATAGATGAAGCCGAACGCGTCGCCCTCAAGTTGGGTCGGCAGCGGGGCGAACAGCCGCAGTAGCTCGATCAGGGTCGAGCGCTCGAGCTTTTGGTAGCCGCGCGGCAGGATGTCCTTGAGCTCGGGGTTGGCGGCCTCGATGGCCTTGATCGCCTCGTCGACGGCCCTGCCGATGTCGTCGCCCTCGGGCAGGTCGACCAGGCTCGACAGCCTCGACTCGTCGGGAACGTAGAGCACGGACTTCGCCTTGTAGTCGGCGATCGTCACTGGGTTTCGGGCGGTGGCCCTCGCCTCGACCTCGCCACGAACGGCTTCGAAGCGGTTCTCGGCGTACGCGAGGAAGACCAGGCCGAGCACCGGGTCGCGGTACTGAACGGGGGTGAGCTTCGAGTTGGCCCGCAGCTCGTCGGCCGCTGCCCACAGCGTCGCGCGCACCTTGGCGAGGTCGGTTGCTTTCACACCGGCAGGTTATCGGCGACTGCCGACCCATTTCTCGACATCGACGAGGCCGTGCCTGTCGATGCCGTAGAGAAGGTCTGAACAGAGTGGGATCACCCGGAGCGCCTGCGCCACGCCATGGGATCCGTCCGCACTCCAAAAGCCGTTCTCCTCCTCAGACTGCCGCCACTTCTCCTCTCCCTCACCAGCCATCTCCAACCATCGACGGCTCCCAGATCTGCCCTCCCGATCGCACTTCTCAGCCACCTCATCAAGCGGCACGCATGCTACGAAGTTTCGTAGCGGGACGGGCGCCGATGTGGCCGCTGACCTGCGGTTTCACGGCTATCGATGGTTGTTGAGGGAGGCGGTTCAGGTGCATGGCGGGATGAAGATCTACCGCGGCGCTGCTGCCGCTGCGCGGCACTACGTCGAGGCAGATCGGTCCCGTGCTGACGACTACTACCTCGCCGAGGGCAGCGGGGTCGCCATGCACTTCAAGGCGACCCCGCCGGCGGCGATCGACGAGCCGACATGGACGGCGGCACCTACGAGGGTTGGGTCGCCGGCTACGACGTCGACACTGGGCTCGCGAAGGGGCGGCTTCGGAAGGACGAGAAGGGCGTCCGGTTCGTCGAGGTCACCGTCAACGGTCCGAAGACTTGGTCACTCGCGGCCGCGCTGCACTCCGAGATTGCCGAGGCCTACGACGCCGCGCAGATGGCGGCGGCCGAGGAGATCATCGGCTGGCTGGCTTCGCACGCGACAACCCGTGTCGGGCCTCGCGGCAACCAGGTGCAGGTTCCCGTGGAGCAGATCGAGGCGGCCGCCGTGCGCCACTTCACCTCCCGCGCGGGTGACCCTCACCGGCACCTGCATCTCCAGATCAATGCCCGGGTCGTCGCCGACGGCAAGTGGCGCGGCCTGCACACGGTCGGCGTCCGCGACAGCCTGGAGGCGATCAACGGGATCGGGCACGCGGCGGTGATGACCAACCCGGCGTTCCGAGAGGCGCTCGCGAGCCATGGGTTCACGCTCGACGCCGAGACGGGTGAGGTCGCCGAACTGGCGGCGTACGCCGGGGCGTTCAGCGCCCGCGCCAAGCAGATCGAGGCGAACATCGACACCTACGAGGCCGAGTGGCGCGCCGACCATCCGGGCGAGGAGCCCGGCCCAGCGCTGCGGCAGACGTGGGATCGCCGGGCATGGGCCGACGCCCGGCCGGACAAGGTCGTGCCGACGAGTGGCGAGGAACTGCGACAGCGCTGGGTCGACGAACTGCACGAGCTGGGCTACGTGCCACCCCAGCCAGGCGCCGGTCTCGGAGTCTTGCGGGCTGGTGCCGTGGACCGGGACGGCCTCGTCGAGCTGGTTCTGGTTCGCCTCGGGTCGCGGCGCTCGGCATGGAACGCGGCCGATGCGCGGGGCGAGGTCGAGCGGATCATCGCGAGCAGCGGCGGCGTGGTCGACGCCGCCGTACGCCGCGAGCTCGCCGAAGACCTGACCGCCCGCGTCGTGGCCGCTTCGCGGCCGTTGCTCGGCCGGACCGACGAGCGTCAGCACATCCGGATGTTCACCTCGACCGAGGTGCTGGTCGTCGAGCACGAGGTCATCGACCGGATCGCCGCCCGCGCGGAGGCCAAGTCCGTCACCGTGATTGAAGGCCCGGCCGGCGCGGGCAAGACCGCCCGGCTCGCCGCCATCCGTGAACAAGCGGTTGCCGTCGGACGCCGGATGGTGGTCGTCACGCCGACGCTCAAGGCGGCGCAGGTCGCGGCGGGCGCCACCGGCTCGGCGTCGTACTCCGCCCACTGGTTGCTCCACCAGCACGGATTCCGTTGGGGCGAGGACGGCCGGTGGACACGGGTCGCCGCCTCCCCTGCGCCAACCGCCCAACTCCGCCGCGGCGACCTCCTCGTCATCGACGAAGCAGGCATGGTCGACCAGGACACGGCTCGCGCACTGCTCGCTCTGGCCGACGAGACCAAGGCCGTCGTGATGCTGGTCGGCGACCGCCATCAGCTCCCGGCCGTGGGGCGCGGCGGCGTACTGGATCTGGCTATCAGGTACGCGCCCGATCGGGTGCAGCAGCTCGACGGCGTCCGCCGCTTCAAGGATCCGCGATATGCCGAGCTGTCGTTGCAGATGAGGACCGGAGCGGAGCCAGGCGCGGTATTCGACGAGCTGCTGGCGAGAGGCGAGATCGTCATCCACGCCAGCGACGTCGAGCGGACCCGACGACTCTCGGCCGAAGCCAGCAACGGATCGCTGGTCGTGGCCGACGCCCGCGAGCAGGTGGCCCGGATCAACACGTTCGCGCACCGGATCCGGCTGGCCACCGGCGAATCCAACGACAGGGTGACCACCGCCGCCGGAGAGCGGATCGGCGTGGGTGACACGATCGCCACGCGGCGCAACTCGCGCGATCTCGACGTCGCAAACCGGGAGATGTGGACCGTCGTGTCGTGCGAGGACGGGGCTCTGACGGTGGTCGGTGACGCAGGTCGGCGGGTGCTGCCTCCGTCCTACGTGCAGCGGGACGTCGAGCTCGCGTTCGCCACCACTGCCTATGGCGCTCAGGGTGCCACCGTCCCCCGGAGCCACGTGCTGGTCAGCGAGCACAGCGGCGCTGCGTCGACGTACGTCGCAATGACGCGTGGCCGGAACCAGAACACCGCTCACCTGGTTGCCGACTCCGTCGAGGATGCACGCACGCAGTGGTGCGAGGTGTTCGGTCGCGACCGCGCCGACCTCGGACCCGCGCACGCGCGGGAGGCCGCGGCCGAGGCGATCGAGCGGTACGGCCAGATGAAGCCGCGTTACGCGCGACGACCCGCGGCGGCACCGCGACGCGTCGTCGACGACTCCGGCCGCAGGCCCCCGGTCACGTCGTCCGGTGGGCCCAGCCTCGGGATGTAGACGGAGGTGGGCGCGTTCGGCTTCAGCCCGTTCGCCACATCTCGATCAGTTGCACGCCGATGTCCAGTGGGTCGTCGTACGGCTCCACCGTGATGCCCACGACGCATCCGGGCCCGCTCGGCGCAAGCACGACAGTGTGGCCGTGGCCCAGATCCGCCCACCTCCGCGCGAACGCGACTCCAGCGTTCCAGGTTGCAGGAGCGGCCGGGTGCCGCGACTTCGCCAGTTGCTTGGCGAGCCGCTCGGCAATCTTGGCGACGGTCGCCGCCGGCTTCGACCCGTCCGCCGTGGGCTCTGGCGGACGCGGGTCGAACCGCGTCCGGATGAACCGGATCCGCGGCTCCTTCGATGACGGAGGCTTCACCGGCACCGGCTCGCGTCCACGGACCCAGGCCACCTCTGTGTAGCAGACGTTCGCTCGCAGCGTGTCCGGGGTCGTCGGGTGCCGAGCGATCACGATCTGCCACTTCCACGCTTCCCGCACCGGTTCTGGAAGCTCCAACTCGTCCCAGATGTCCACGAGCAGCGGCCCATCGAGCCAGCGGAGCAGGTCCTCCGGGTCACACCGGAGGATCAGGTGCTCGTACGCCTGCTTGCGCTGCGCCCGATCGTGCATGTCGCAGTCGCGGATCGGCGGGTCGTGGTCGGTGTCGACGACCTTGAGCGTGGCGAAGCAGTCGGGCGTCTCCACGTTCCAAAGAAGGTTCGGCACCCAGAACCGCCCGACTCCTGGCGCCTCGTGCTCCACCCAGTCGATGAGGCGCCGGAGGTTGAGGTCGAATCCGGCGGCCTCGAGGATGCGCGCGGCGACCTTGAGGGTGGGCGACTTCAGGCCCCGCTCGTACGCCGACAGGGTCGCCTGCGACGTACCGGATCTGGCGGCGAGCTCTGCCTGCGTGAGACCGCTGGCCCGTCGTGCGACTTCGAGCAAATACGCCCGGTCCATCTTTCGACGATATCCGATCGAACGTATTCGGCGCATTGCGCGGCAACGGGTCCACACCTACCTGTCGCCCACGATCCTCGCGGGCCTTCGCCAAGCAGGAGGAACCATGAATAGCAACACCCACGATGTCCCCTTCCACGCACGCCACGACGACGAGCTGCTCACCCTCGACGACGTCGCCGAGATCCTGCGGAGCCCGGTGAACACCGTCCGCTGGTGGCGCCAGGAGGGCACCGGTCCGGAGTTCTTCAAGATCGGCCGGCGGCTGTACACGACCGTCGGCGACCTTCGCACCTTCATCCGCACCCAGCGGCTGGCCTCTCAGCCGGTCCTCGGCAAGCCGAAGGCGGTGTGAGTCGTGCACTGGCCGCCGGACGCCGGGGACACGGCCGACCCGCGGCACGTCTTCCTCGACGCGCGCGACGTGATGGCGCGCTACGGCTGGGGCAAGACCAAGGGCTACCAGAACCTCAAGGACCGATCACTCGTGCCGGCGCCGGTCATGACACACCCCGATCGGTGGCGGCTCGATCAGCTCCTGGCCTGGGAAGAGAGGCGGATGGATCTGGCCAAGGCCGCGGTGGAAGCGCTGGTCGCGCCAGCCCGGGAACCCAGCTCGATCACCGACCTTCTCCCCCAGCCGAAGCGGCGGCATCGGTCGGCTTGAGTTGGGCGTTGCCCGGATCGTCCAGCTCTGGGGAACCCGATCGAGTCTCTGCCCAGAGGCAGAGATCATCATTGACCTTGATGACGAGCGCGATCATCAATCGCAGCGCGGTTACGTAGGCATGGAAGTGGGCGTCCTCACCCTCGGCATCGGCTTGCGAACCGTGCAGGTACTTGTTGCGCAACTCCGGCCCGTTGCTGAAGTCGACCTTGTTGAGGAAGTAGTTGAAGTACTGCGCCTCCGCCTCGGTCAACAGGGATGAGTGACGCCTCACCCATCCGCGGGCTTCCATGGCGTCGACAGCGGAGCGACCTACCTGCGAGAGCCTGTAGTAACTACACGCCTGCGTCGCGAACAGCGACCTCAGGACTAGGAACTGCGGGACACTGGCGATCTGCACCCTCTCGCCCGTGTTCTCCAGGATGCCGAGCGAGATCAGGTGATCGACAGCGGGCTGTTGGTACTCGTGGAAGTCGCCGTACGCCACGACGTTGCCGATGAGAAGGCCTGCGGCGTCGTCGCCCTTCAGGCCCTCGCTGATGTAGGTAAGCGTTGATTGGTCGGAGAACAGGGCGTGGAGAATGCCGGCAATTTCGTCGTGGTCGGTTGGGTAGACGTATTTCCCGGGAAGCAGGCTCGGAACCTGTCGGTAGCGAACGGGATCTGAGGTGATCGCGAGCAGGTCCCGATCGAGTTCGCCGTTCTCGACGAACAGGCTGAACTGGGCGAGCGCGCTCTCCATCTCGGCGAATAGGTGGCGCACCCTCTCGAGGTAGGACGCGGCCACGCTCGACGGCCTGAACGAGAAGTTCGCAGCACCGAACTCCTCCTTGAGGTAATCCTCGAAGAACCAGGAGATCACCCCTTCAAGGTCCTTGTCCTTGGTCTCCAGGTAGTGCTGATAGAGCCTCGTCTGAAGCAGGGTGCTCATGTCGACTGCCCGGAACCCCGCACCGACCCTGTACTCAGTCTTGCCCGCCGCCCCCATGAAGCGTTCAAAAACGCCCAGTTGCGAGGGATAGGACGGCAGCGTGAGCAGGACACCGCGGTCGGCGAATTCGAACAGGTGCTGGAAGTTGTTGAGGATGCTCGGGTTGTCACACGTCTCGTCCAGCCATCGGCTGCTGTACGTGAACCGAGCGACCATCCCGTCGGACTCATCCATCTCGTAGACGACGGGCTCGTCCTGCGTCTCGGATAGCCGCACCTCGGTCCCGGTCTTGAGGCCGGCGTTCTTCTCGAAGAATGCCTGCGTCATCTCCGCGTTGCGGCGCTTCGCCCGCAGCTTCAACTTTGCATCGATGCCAGTGGCCGAGCTCACAGGGGCGGTCTCGATGAGGCCGATGTAGTTGGGGTTCGCGTCTGGACTATCGACGTATCGCTCGAGCAAGTCGCGAGCATCAGCTGGTGTGAAACTCGCGGGGAGGTGAACCTCCGCGCGCACATCCTGCTGCAGGTGCTTCCGGATGATGTGCTCTGCGTTTCCCGGGGAACCAATCAACCGGTCGCGGACCTCGGCATCGTAGGCGAGCACGAGCTTCTTGCACTCGAGCATTTCGCCGAGGTGGACCCCGGTCTGATCGAGCACAGGCAGCATGACCGAGGCACTGCAGCGCTCGAAGGCCTTGCCCCGCCCGAGGAGATCGAGGAGGTCGGCGTGGTATTCGAAGTCGACTCCGGAAATCGCGGAGGCACAGTTAGCGTCATCGACCGCTGCGAAGAACCTGGCCACCGCGCTCCGCATCGGACCAACCTGCGACATCGCGACGGCATGATCCGACTCCGTGTAGTCGCGAGGTAGGAAGCCGTTCTGCAGGTACTGCTCCACGTTGTGAAGCTCGATGATGTCCATGACGCTAGTCGGGGCACTCGACGGGTCGAACTGTTCCGCGATTTCCGCGACGCGCGGCACGTACCAGCCGGCAGCGAGATCGTTTACGCCAAAGAACCGGACCCTCCGCAGGGCCGTCTCTTCCTCGTCACTCACGTCTTGGTCCCACTCCCGCTCTCATGATGCCGCGCCCACATCCTGCCCCACTCTGCCGACATCCAGAGGCGCGTTGCGGAGCCTCCTCACCCAGCCAGCGCATCCCGCCACAGGCCAAAGAGCTGATCGATAGCGGCCGGATCTACGAACGTGTCGAAAGCGAGCTTGGCGCGCTCCGCGCTCACCGGGTCACGCAGCACCTCGCCCGTCCACTCGACACTCTGGCGGACATCGGCGCCGACCTCGGCGTGATCGACGAACTCCTCGATCACCCGAGCAGTCTCCGCCGGGTCAGTCACAGCCATGAGCCGCCAGAGGTCGCCGAGGTCCTTGTCCCGCACCGGTCCCTTGCGCGGCTCCCGGAGCCGTTCGCCGATCTTCGAGCCCTTGGCCAGGATGAGCGCCGGGATCTCCGCGACTTGGAGATCAGCCGTCAGCCGCGGGTCGGCGAAGTCGGTGATCGTCACGAGCGAACGGTTGAACGCAGCGAGCTCGAGGCCGAGGGCGTTGCCGACGGCGAGTTTGCCGTGGGCGGACTGGAGCGCGGGAACACCTCGCTTGCTTCGGCTCGCGGTGCCCGACAAGCCGTGCGGGGCGAGCAAGTCGATCTTCTCGCGGTATGACCGGGTGCCGTCAGGCTCGTCGTACGGCGTCCGCCCCCACAGCCCAGGGCGCGCGGTCGTCCGGTGCTCATAGCCAGCCGCTGCGAGCAGAGCCTCGATGCTCGGCACGTCGCCAACCAAACCGGGCGTCACGCCGAGGTCGCCGTCGCCGGTCGGCATCCGCGGAACGTCGAGCTCCATCGTCCGCAGCAGGACGGCGTGCGCGCCGACCAGCGTCAACGAGGCCGCGTGGACCTGCAGAACCCCGACGACGTTGATGATCGCGCGGCGACTCCACTCGATCTCGGTGCGCGGCTCCTTGAAGTCCGTCACGCCACGCGCCTCCCCATGAGGATGTCGGCCTGCTCGACCATGCGGTCGATGCCGCCGTAGGCGTCGATGACGACCTGATCGAGAGCAACGACAGTCGTGCCGTCGATGTCGACCCGGCCGATCTCGCTCACCCCGTCGAACGGGATCAGCGTCACCCGCATCCCGAACGAGCCCGGCTCCTTGCGCACAAGACCAGCTGCAGTAGGGGCGCGAACGACGTCCTCGACGTACAGAACCGGCCACGCCTCGCCTGCACTGGACCTGTACCGGTTGGCGCCGGCATCGCCGGTCAACGCGTAGTCGATGCCGGCCACGCGAAGCGACTCAGCGATCTGATCTGCGGACAGGCCAGCAGCGAAGTCCACCGCTCCCGGCCGCCGGGTCAGCCGAGCCGCGCGACCAGCACGGAAGAGTAGGTCCGCTTCCTTCCGGGCGGCGACCCGACCATCCGCATCGAGAAGTCCGATGCGCGCCCATCGCTGGCGCCACAGTTCAACGCCTGGAGTCGACGGGACGTCGAGCTCCGGGTCGAGAGCGAGACGGGCGGCCGCGATCGCATCCACATCCGCGACGCCGGTGAAGCCGATCGGCTCCCCCAGCACCGTCAGGATCTCCTGCGCTAGGTCGAACGACGGACTGACCGCTCCGGACTCGATCCGTGTGACCGTCGTCGGGGCGACGTCGACCAGCGCCGCGAGCTGACGAGCACTCAGCCCGTTCACGCGGCGTAGCGTCGAGATGCGCTCTGCCAGGTCCACGCTGACAGTCTACGGTGGTGTTGCAAATACGCAACATGTTAAGTATCGGCCCGAAAGCTAACATGTCTTCGCGACGTGTCAGGTCATCGAACACGTCGAGATTGGCTGCCACTGGGTCGCCAGTGACGGGCACAAAGTGATGCACGAGAGTGATGCACGAAGGCGCGGAATCGGTGTCCAACGGCGATATTCGCCGATCCAACGCGAACCCCAACTAGGCCGCTGACCTGCGGTTTCGCAGATTTCCGTCGACAGCCGTTCACCCTGGAACCTCGTGGCACCAGTGGCAGGCGGCGTACCCGACGCTCAGCAGGATCGGCCGGTCGGTCTCGCGGGCCAGGGCGAACGCCTCCGGGCCCCACTCGTACCAGTCGACCGGGTTGTCGGCGTGCTGGAGCAGGTACGGGCTGGACGCCTGCGCGAGTCGGTTGGCCATGCCCGCCACGCTAGCGAGCGCACCGGCCGAGCGCCGCGCGAGACGTTCGCCGACGCGTCACCCGGACGTCGCGTCCGGTGCACGTGGCGTGCCTAGCGTCGCGACCATGCTCCAGCCGACCCCGCGGGCGACGGACCGCCTGCGCACCACGGCCCGTCAGGTACGTCCCGACGCCGTCGTCGTGGCGGCGGCGCTGCTCGCGGTGCTCGTGCGCCTGCCCGTCCTGGACGCTCCGCTGTCGCCGGACGAGGGCGGCTTCCTCATGGTCGCCGCGCAGTGGACCCCCGGCTCGTCGTTGTACGGCGACTACTGGGTCGACCGGCCGCCGCTGCTCGTCGGGCTGTTCGCGCTGGCCGACGCCGCCGGGGGCACGGTGCCGCTGCGTCTCATGGGCGCGGCCGCGTG
>NZ_JBNFNZ010000006.1:0-22470 GCF_057364525.1 Aeromicrobium sp. PFPM2_SD2 | reverse complement strand
ACCTCGACGTCGGCCCCAGCGGCCGCCGGCGTCCGGCTCGTCGTCACGCTCCAGCAGGAGCGACACGGCGAGCGCGACGCCGACGGCGAGCAGCACGCCGGCGAGGACGAACAGCGTCCTACGCACCGGCGACGGGCGGCGCGGTCGGGTCGTCGGACTCGCCGGTCTCCTCGCGCGCGACCCAGTCCTCGATGCGCTCGAGGTGGTGCTGGGAGCGGGTGACGACGGCCAGCAGGTCGCTCATCTTCGCGACCTCCTCGACCTGCTCCTTGATGAACCACTGCATGAACTGGTCCGAGGCGAAGTCGGACGCCTCGCGGGCGATGCGCGTCAGCTCGAAGATCTGCTCGGTGACCCGCTTCTCCTGGTCGAGCGCGGTCTGCACCGGGTCGACGACGTCGGCGAACTCGATGCGCGGCGCGGCGATGCCGGGGATGCGCGGCACCTGGTCCTGGTCGAGCAGGTACTGCACCATCATCATCGCGTGGTCGCGCTCCTCCATCGCCTGGGCGTAGAACAGCGCGGCCATCTGCGGCATGGTGAGCGCGTCGTAGTAGGTGGCGATCGCGACGTACTGCTGGTGGGCGCTGAACTCGTGACCGATCTGCTCGTTGAGCTTCTCGACGAACTGGGGTGCGGCCATGGGGTGCCATCCTTCTCTCAGGAACGAAGTAAGCCTTGCCTTGCTAGGGTGGCGACGTGCCGCCCAAGCCGAAGAAGAAGTGCTGCGACAGCAAGCCCAAGTGCAAGCGCTGCCCGCTCCGGATGCTGAAGAACGGCACGCTGCCCGAGGGCTACACGGTCAAGAAGCGCAAGCTCGTCAAGGTCAAGGACGCCGGGTCCAAGTCCGCGACGAAGCGCGCCGCCTGAGCACGTCCGCTCCGGTGCCCCGAGCCTAGGGGCCCGCGACCCCGCACTTCCAGCAAGGCACGGCTACCCGCACGAAGGCGCGCCTGCCCTTCCCTGCGCCGCCCCGGGGCCGCGCTGCACTACGGTCGGCGCATGACCGAACTGCGTGACCGGGCCCAGCGCCTGCTCGACCTGCACACCCAGCCCGCCCTGCTCAAGGTGGTCAACGTCTGGGACGCGATCAGCGCCCGCGTCGTGACCGACGTCCCCGGCGTCGAGGCGCTCGCGACCGCCAGCCACTCCATCGCCGTCGCCCACGGGTACGAGGACGGCGAGAACATCCCGGTCGACCTCATGATCCAGGCCGTCGGACGCATCGTGGCCGCCACCCACCTGCCCGTGACCGCCGACCTCGAGGCCGGCTACGGCGACCCGGGCGAGACGGTGCGCAAGGCGATCGACGTCGGCGCCGTCGGGGCGAACCTCGAGGACCAGCTGAAGCCGCTGCCGACGCCGTCGCGGCGGTCGAGGCCGTCGTCCGCGCCGGCGAGCAGGCCGGGGTCCCGTTCGTGCTCAACGCCCGCACCGACGCCTTCCTGCGTGCCGGCGACCGTCCGCACGCGGAGGTGCTCGCCGACGCGATCGAGCGCGGGCGGGCGTACCTGGACGCCGGCGCGCCGGTCGTCTTCGTCCCGGGCAAGGTCGGCGAGGAGGACATCGCGGCGTTCGTCGACGCCTGGGGCCCGCAGCGGCTCACGCTCATCGGCGCGCCGGGCAGCGTCCCGCTCGCCCGCATGGCCGAGCTCGGCGTCGCCCGCGTCTCCTTCGGCCCGTTCTCCCAGTCCGTTGCGCTCATGGCGCTGCAGGACCTGACCCGCGACGTGGTCGCCGACGGCGGCCTGCCGGCCGACTTCCGCGTCCTGAACTGACCGCACGCCGAGCCCGACGGCACCGGCGACGTCCCGGTGCCGCGGGGCCGGGTCAGGCCAGGCCGTGGGCCTTGCGGATCTCGTCGACGATCCGGCCCATGATCGCGGTCATGCCGAAGTCCTTGGGCGTGAACACCGCGGCCACGCCACCGGCCTCGAGCCGGCGCGCGTCGGAGTCGGGGATGATGCCGCCGACGATGAGCGGCACGTCGTCCAGGCCGGCGTCGAGCAGGCCCTGCTGCACCTGGGGCACGAGCTCCATGTGCGAGCCGGACAGGATCGACAGCCCGACGGCGTGGACGTCCTCGTCCACCGCGGCGGCCACGATCTGCGACGGCGTGAGCCGGATGCCCTGGTAGACGACCTCGAAGCCGGCGTCGCGGGCCCGGACGGCGATCTGCTCGGCGCCGTTGGAGTGGCCGTCCAGACCCGGCTTGCCGACCAGGAAGCGCAGCCGCCCGCCGAGCTCCTCGCCCGTCGCCCGGACGCGCTCGCGCAGCGCGCGCTCGATCGCCGGCCTCCTGCACGCCCACGATGCCGCTGACGCCGGTGGGCGCCCGGTACTCGCCGAACACGTCGCGCAGCGTCTGCGACCACTACCCCACGGTGGCGCCGGCGCGCACCGCGGCGAGGGTCGCCTCCATGAGGTTTCGTCCCGGTCTTGGCCTCGTCCGCGACCGCTCCAGGGCGGCGCGCACCTCGGCCTCGTCGCGCTGCGACCGCCACTGCTCGACGTCGGCGATCGCGTTCGCCTCGGCCTGCGGGTCGGCGACCATGATCGCGGCGTCCAGGTCGGCGGTGAGCGGCGACGGCTCGGTCTCGACGTACTTGTTGACGCCGACGACGGTGATCTCGCCGGCCTCGATCCGGGCGCGGCGCTCCGCGTGGGCACCGACCAGCGCCTGCTTCATGTAGCCGGACTCCACGGCCGCGATGGCGCCGCCCATCTCGGCGATGCGCTCCATCTCGGCCGTCGCGCCCTCGACCAGCTCGGCGACCTTGGCCTCGACCACGACCGAGCCCTCGAACAGGTCGTCGTGCTCGAGCAGGTCGGACTCGAAAGCCAGCACCTGCTGCAGGCGCAGCGACCACTGCTGGTCCCACGGGCGCGGCAGCCCCAGCGCCTCGTTCCAGGCCGGCAGCTGCACGGCGCGGGCCCGGGCGTCCTTGCTCAGCGTGACGCCGAGCATCTCCAGCACGATGCGCTGGACGTTGTTCTCGGGCTGCGCCTCGGTGAGGCCCAGCGAGTTGACCTGCACGCCGTAGCGGAAGCGGCGCATCTTGGGGTCCTCGACGCCGTACCGCTCGCGGGTGATCTGGTCCCACATCCGCCCGAAGGCGCGCATCTTGCACATCTCCTCGACGAATCGGACGCCGGCGTTGACGAAGAACGAGATGCGTCCGACCACCTGGCCGAACTTCTCCTCCGGCACCTGGCCGGACTCCTTCACCGCGTCGAGCACGGCGATGGCGGTGGACAGCGCGAAGGCCAGCTCCTGCGTGGGCGTGGCACCGGCCTCCTGGAGGTGGTAGCTGCAGATGTTCAGCGGGTTCCACTTGGGGATGTGGTTCACCGTGTAGGCGATCATGTCGGTGGTCAGCCGCAGGGAGTGCTCGGGCGGGAAGACGTACGTCCCGCGCGACAGGTACTCCTTGATGATGTCGTTCTGCGTCGTGCCGGCCAGGCGCGACGGGTCGACGCCCTGCTCCTCGGCCACGACCTGGTACATCGCGAGCAGCCACATGGCCGTCGCGTTGATGGTCATCGACGTGTTCATCTCCGACAGCGGGATGTCCTGGAACAGCCGCCGCATCGCGCCCAGGTGCGGGATCGGCACGCCGACCTTGCCCACCTCGCCGCGGCTCAGCTCGTGGTCGGGGTCGTACCCGGTCTGCGTGGGCAGGTCGAAGGCGACCGAGAGCCCGGTCTGGCCCTTCGCGAGGTTGCGCCGGTAGAGCGCGTTGGACTCCGCGGCCGAGCTGTGCCCGGCGTACGTGCGCATGACCCACGGGCGATCGGGCTGAACCTTGTCCGTCATGCGCGTCAGGTTACCTCTCGTTAACCGCGCGCGAGAGTCGTCCGGGTCACACCCGGGGCCCGGGTCGCAGGCCTACACTCACCGGATGGTCAACCTCACGCGCATCTACACCCGCACCGGCGACGACGGCACGACCAACCTCGCCGACATGAGCAAGACGACCAAGAACGACCTGCGCCTGGTCGCGTACGCCGACGTGGACGAGGCCAACAGCCAGATCGGCGTCGCCCTGGCCCTGGGCGGCCTGCCGGACGACGTCGTGGCCGTGCTGACCCACGTGCAGAACGACCTGTTCGACGTCGGCGCCGACCTGGGCACCCCCGTCGTGGAGGACCCGCCCCACCCGCAGCTGCGCGTCGAGCCCGACTACGTCGAGCGGCTCGAGCACTGGTGCGACGAGTTCAACGAGCGGGTCGAGAAGCTGCGCTCGTTCATCCTGCCCGGAGGCACCCCCGCCGCCGCCGTGCTGCACGTGGCCCGCACCGTCGTGCGCCGGGCCGAGCGCTCGGCCTGGGCGGCGATCGACGAGCACGGCGCGACCATGAACGTCCTGGCCGCCAAGTACCTCAACCGGCTCAGCGACCTGCTGTTCATCCTGGCCCGCGTCGCCAACGGCGCCGACGGCGACGTGCTGTGGGTGCCCGGCGGCGAGCGGTAGCGCGCCGGGAACGACGAAGGGCCGCCCCGAGGGGCGGCCCTTCTCACGCGTGCGGTCTGGTGTGCTCAGTACCAGTCGATGGCGCGCTGGATCGTGATGGTTCCGGAGTCGGTGGCCGGAGCCTTGACCGTCGGAGCCTTCGGGCTGGAGTACCAGTCGATCGGACGGGCATCCGCAGAGGCGGACATGCTGCCGACGGCGAGGGCGGGGAAGACCGCCGCGACGGCGACGATGACGAGACGCTTGATCACAGGACACCTCTGGGGGGCTAGTAATTTCGGACCAGTGATGCTGATTGTGGCCGTCGAAGCGTGCTCGCGTCAACGGTTTCGGACAATCACAGCACGTTGTTGACGCGACGTCCAGGGGGCGAGGCCTCCAGCCACGACAGCAGGCCGGTCAGCGCGCGCGGGCTGAGCGCCAGCTGCTGCACCCCGTTGGGCGACTCGCACGGCACCACCACGTGCCCGGCGTGGACGGCGTAGGCCTCCCGCCCCTCGGGCATCCGCCGGCGCCCGACCTCCAGGCGGCCCCGCTCGAAGCGGTACCGCGGACGCGGCGACAGCGAGAACGTCCGGAACCACTCCAGGTGCTCGTCGGTGTAGCGCGCCACCCCGAGCGTCCAGCCGCGCGGACCGGCCTCGAGCCGGCGGTTGATGCTCAGGTCGAACGTGCCGCTGGGCTTGGCCAGGCCGCGCCGGCGCATGACCAGCAGCAGCACCAGCAGGCCCGAGAGCAGCACGACGCCCAGGACGGAGTCGACCAGCCACTGCCACCAGGGCATGGTCTCCTCCTTCCTGGGCGTCGAGCCGCGGGTGCGGCTGGGTCAGCGCACCTTCTCGGTCACGCGCAGCCTGGCCTCGGCCAGACGGACGCCCTCGACGTCGCCGGCGGCCCGGGCGGCCTCCAGCTCGGCCTGGACGTGCGCCGTCTCGACCTCGTCGGCCAGCTGGACGTCCTCGCTGAGGATCGACACGCGGTCGTCGGCCACCGAGATGAACCCGTCGGCCACGACGGCGCGGACGATCTCGCCCTGCTCGGGCGTGATCACCACGACGCCGGGCACCAGCAGCGAGAGCAGCGGCGCGTGGCCGGCCAGGACGCCGATGTCACCGTCGGCCGTGCGGGCGATGACCTCGGCGGCCTCGCCCGACCAGACCGTGCGGTCCGCGGCGACCAGCTCGATGTGCAGCGGGCCGGCCATCAGGAGTTCTTCTGGATCTCGGCCCACTTCTTCTCGACGTCCTCGAGGCCGCCGCACATGAAGAAGGCCTGCTCGGCCACGTGGTCGTACTCGCCGTCGCAGATCTTGGTGAAGGCGTCGATCGACTCGTCGAGCGAGACGGTCGAGCCCTCGATGCCGGTGAACTGCTTGGCGACGTACGTGTTCTGGCTGAGGAAGCGCTGGATGCGACGAGCGCGCGCGACGATCGTCTTGTCCTCCTCGCTGAGCTCGTCCACGCCGAGGATGGCGATGATGTCCTGCAGCTCCTTGTTGCGCTGCAGGATGCCCTTGACGCGGTTCGCGGTCTCGTAGTGCTCCGTGGTGATGTACCGCGGGTCGAGGATGCGCGAGGTCGACGTCAGCGGGTCCACGGCCGGGTAGATGCCGAGCGAGGCGATCTCGCGCGACAGCTCGGTCGTGGCGTCCAGGTGGGCGAACGTCGTGGCCGGGGCCGGGTCGGTGTAGTCGTCGGCGGGCACGTAGATCGCCTGCATCGAGGTGATCGAGTGACCACGCGTCGACGTGATGCGCTCCTGCAGGACGCCCATCTCGTCGGCCAGCGTCGGCTGGTAGCCCACGGCCGAGGGCATGCGGCCCAGCAGCGTCGAGACCTCCGAGCCGGCCTGCGTGAACCGGAAGATGTTGTCGATGAACAGCAGCACGTCCTGCTTCTGGACGTCGCGGAAGTACTCGGCCATCG
Source organism: Aeromicrobium sp. PFPM2_SD2 (assembly GCF_057364525.1). Lineage (NCBI taxonomy): Bacteria > Bacillati > Actinomycetota > Actinomycetes > Propionibacteriales > Nocardioidaceae > Aeromicrobium > Aeromicrobium sp. PFPM2_SD2. The sequence continues at coordinate 16,070 of NZ_JBNFNZ010000006.1, read as the reverse complement.
TCAGGGCCGACAGGGCGACGCGCAGACGCGCTCCCGGCGGCTCGTCCATCTGGCCGAAGACGAGCGCGGTCTGTCCGAGGACGCCCGCCTCCTCCATCTCGGCGATGAGGTCGTTGCCCTCACGCGTGCGCTCGCCGACGCCAGCGAACACCGAGACGCCGCCGTGGTTGCGCGCGACGCGGGCGATCATCTCCTGGATGAGGACGGTCTTGCCGACGCCGGCGCCGCCGAACAGGCCGATCTTGCCACCCTGCACGTACGGGGTCAGCAGGTCGATGACCTTGATGCCGGTCTCGAACATCGAGGTCTTCGCCTCGAGCTGGTCGAACGCGGGCGCCTTGCGGTGGATGCCCCAGCGCTCGTTGACCTCGAAGGTCTCGCCCTCGGGCAGGTTCATGACCTGACCGGTGGTGTTGAAGACCTTGCCGAGGGTGGCGTCGCCGACGGGCACCATGATGGGCTCGCCGAGGTCGGTCACCGTGGAGCCGCGGACGACGCCGTCGGTCGGACGCAGGCTGATGGCGCGGACCATGCCGTCACCGATGTGCTGCGCGACCTCGAGGGTCAGCGTCTCCTTCACGCCGGCCACCTCGGTGTCGACGTGGAGCGCGTTGTAGATGTCAGGCATCGAGTCGGCGGCGAACTCGATGTCGATCACCGGGCCGATGACGCGGGCGACACGCCCGGTCGCACCACCGGTGGCGGTCTTCTCTTCGACGGTAGCGGTCATGTCTTCTCTCACTCGTTCCCAGCACCGGCGCCGGAGAGCGCTTCCACGCCACCGACGATCTCGCTGATCTCTTGGGTAATGCCAGCCTGACGGGCCTGGTTGGCGATACGGGTGTACTTCTCGATGAGGTCCTGCGCGTTGTCGGTCGCGGACTTCATGGCCTTCTGACGCGCGGCCAGCTCGGACGCCGCTGCCTGGAGCAGGCAGAAGTAGATCCGGCTGTTGACGTACTTGGGCAGCAGCGCGTCCAGCACCTCGTGCGCGGAGGGCTCGAACTCGTAGAGCGGGAGCAGCTCGTCGGGCTCGGGAGCCTCGGCGCCCTCCACGACCTCCAGCGGGAGCAGACGGATGACGTCCGGCTCCTGCGTGAGCATCGAGCGGAACCGCGTGAACACGATGTGCAGCTCGTCCACGGCCAGGCCCTCGGTCGACTCGCCGCTCGGGTCGAACGCCTCCACCAGGGTGGAGCCGATCTCGCGGGCGACGTCGAACGACGGCTTGTCCGTGTGGCCGGTCCAGGACCGGACGAACTCGCGCTGACGGAAGTTGAAGTACGTCTCGGCCTTGCGTCCGGACAGGAAGTACGAGACCTCCTTGCCCTCGGCACGCAGCTTCTCGCCCAGGCGCTCGGCCTCCTTGAGGACGTTGGAGGAGTAGGCCCCGGCCAGGCCGCGGTCGCTGGTCACGACCAGCACCGCCGCCCGGGTCGGGTTCTCCTTCTCCGTCGTCAGCGGGTGGTCGACGTTCGAGAACGTCGCCACCGCCGACACGGCCCGGGTGAGCTCACGCGCGTACGGAGCGGCGGCCGCCGCCTGCTGCTGCGCCTTGATGATGCGCGAGGCGGCGATCAGCTCCATGGCGCGCGTGATCTGCTTCATCGACTGGGTCGACTTGATCTTCGCGCGGTACTCACGGAGGGAGACGGCCATGGTCAGCCCCGCTTCTGCTTGACGATCTGCTCCTGCTCGACGTCCTCGTCGCCCAGGGCCTCGACGTCCTCGCGGCCCGGCTTGATGGACTGGCCGTCGCTCGTCTGGAACTGGTCGAGGAAGGACTCGTAGGCGCCCTCGAGCGCGTTCTTGGAGTCGTCCTCGAACTTGTTCGTCTCGCGGATGGCGTCCAGCACGCCGCTGTGGCTGCGCTTGACGTAGTCGAGGAACTCGCTCTCGAAGCGGTTGACGTCGCTGACCGGGACCGCGTCCAGCTTGCCCGTGGTGGCGGCCCAGATCGAGACGACCTGCAGCTCCATCGCGAACGGCTGGTACTGGTCCTGCTTGAACAGCTCCATGAGGCGCTGTCCGCGGGCCAGCTGCGCCTTCGACGCGGCGTCGAGGTCGGACGCGAACATCGCGAACGCCTCCATCGCGCGGTACTGGGCGAGCTCGACCTTCAGCGAGCCGGTGACCGCCTTCATCGCCTTCGTCATCGCGGCGCCGCCGACGCGGGAGACCGAGATGCCGACGTCCACGGCGGGACGCTGGTTGGCGTTGAACAGGTCCGACTGCAGGAAGATCTGGCCGTCGGTGATCGAGATGACGTTCGTCGGGATGTAGGCCGACACGTCGTTGGCCTTCGTCTCGATGATCGGCAGGCCGGTCATCGAGCCCGCGCCCAGCTCGTCGGAGAGCTTGGCGCAGCGCTCGAGCAGCCGCGAGTGCAGGTAGAACACGTCGCCGGGGTACGCCTCGCGGCCCGGCGGGCGGCGCAGCAGCAGCGACACGGCGCGGTACGCCTCGGCCTGCTTCGACAGGTCGTCGAAGATGATCAGGACGTGCTTGCCCTGGTACATCCAGTGCTGGCCGATGGCCGAGCCGGTGTACGGCGCGAGGTACTTGAAGCCCGCCGAGTCCGACGCGGGGGCCGCGACGATCGTCGTGTACTCCAGGGCGCCGGCCGCCTCGAGGGCGCCACGCACGCCGGCGATGGTCGAGCCCTTCTGGCCGATGCCGACGTAGATGCAGCGGACCTGCTTGGTCGGGTCGCCGGACTCCCAGAACGCCTTCTGGTTGATGATCGTGTCGATCGCGATGGCGGTCTTGCCGGTCTGGCGGTCGCCGATGATCAGCTGGCGCTGACCGCGGCCGATCGGCGTCAGCGAGTCGATCGCCTTGATGCCGGTCATGAGCGGCTCGTGGACGCTCTTGCGCTGGACGACGGTGGGCGCCTGCAGCTCGAGCGCGCGGCGGCCCTCGGTGGCGATGTCGCCCAGGCCGTCGATCGGCTTGCCGAGCGGGTCGACCACGCGACCCAGGTAGCCGTCGCCGACGGGGACCGAGAGCACCTCGCCGGTGCGGCGGACCGTCTGGCCCTCCTCGATGCCGGCGAAGTCGCCGAGGACGACGACGCCGATCTCGCGGACGTCGAGGTTCAGCGCGAGGCCGAGCGTGCCGTCCTCGAACTCCAGCAGCTCGTTGGCCATGGCCGAGGGAAGTCCCTCGACCCGGGCGATGCCGTCGGCGGCCTGCGCGACGACGCCGACCTCCTCGGTCTTGCTCGTCGTCGGGGCGTAGTCGGTGACGAACTTCTGCAGCGCGTCACGGATCTCGTCCGGACGGATCGAGAGCTCCGTCATGGTGGTCCCTGCCTTCTTTGGGTCTGTGCCGCACGAGGCGGCGGGGCTTCGGTGCCGCGCGTGCGGCGGGGGCTCAGCCTGCGAGCTGCCGACGTGCGGTCTCCAGGCGGCTGGACATGGTGCCGTCGACGACGTCGTCCCCGATCGAGACGGACAGGCCGCCGATCACGGACGGGTCGACCACGAGGTTCAGGTGCACGTCGCGCCCGTACTTCGAGGCTAGTGCGGCGGCCAAGCGCTGCTGCTCCCCCGCGTCCAGCGGGTAGGCGCTGCGGACCTCGGCCAGGAGCCGGCTGCGGCGCGCCGCGGCCTGCTCGCCGAAGGACTCCAGCACCCGGTCGAACGAGCCCGTGCGCGTGGCGGCGGCCTGGACGGCCAGCGCCAGCGTGGTGCTCGAGACCTTGCCCTGGAACAGCGACGTCAGCAGCGAGGCCTTGCCGGCGAGCGGCACGCCGCGGTCGCTGATGACGCTGCGCAGCTCCTGGTCGGAGTCGACGGCGCGGCCGAGCTCGAACAGCTCGGTCTCGACCGCGTCGAGCTCGCCGGAGGCGTCGGCGGCGGCCACGAGCGCGGCCGACGCCGGCGACCTCGAGGCCGTCGACGAGGTCACGCCCGGACGACCAGCCGACCGCCGGCCGCGGTCTTGACGACCGCAGCGTCTGGTCACCGACCTTGCCGCCGAACACGTCCCCGGCGAGACCGGCGCGGGCCGGCCCCTCCGTGGACGGGTCCGACAGCACGCGCCGCAGGGCCGGAGCGCCGTCGAGCGCCGAGACGACGCCGAACAGCTCCTGCCCCACGGACGCGCCGGCGGTGGACGCCTCGACCGCGGCCAGGACGTCCGTCAGCGTCTTCGCAGAGATGCCTCGCATCAGTGGCAGACCCCTCGAGCTCGGTGATGAAGCGCTCGACGGTCCGCTTCTGGCGGGCCTCCTCCTCGAGCGACTCACCGACGATGCGGCTGGCGAGCTGGGTGGCCAGGTCGCCGACCTCGGCCTTGAGCTGCGCCAGGACCTGAGCCCGCTCGGCCTCGACCTGCGCGTGCGCGGCCGCGGTGATGCGGTCGGCCTCGGCCTTGGCCTGCTCGCGCAGCTCGGTGACGATCTGCGCGCCCTGCTCCTTGGCCTCCTCGCGGATGCGAGCGGCCTCGGTGCGGGCCTCGGCGAGCTGGGCGTTGTACTTCTCCAGCGCCGCCTGGGCTTCCTTCTGGGCCTGCTGAGCGTCCTCGATGCCGCCCTCGATGGCGGCGGTGCGCTCGGCGTACGCCTTCTCGAAGTTCGGCACGACGAACTTCGCGACGAGCGCGACGACGATGCCGAAGACGATCAGGCCGAGGATGAGCTCAGGCCACTCCACCGCGAGGGGCGAGTGCTCGCCCTCTGCGGCCAGGAGAGTCGTGTCCATGCGGACTCCTGTCTCGACGCGGGGTTGTTAGAGGACGAACGCGAGCGCGATACCGATGATCGCGAGCGCCTCGGCCAGGGCGAAGCCGAGGATGGCGATCGACTGCAGGCGCGACTGCGCCTCGGGCTGACGGGCGACGCCGTTGATGTAGGCGGCGAAGATCAGGCCGATGCCGATGCCGGGGCCAACCGCAGCGAGGCCGTAGCCGATCATGTTCAGGCTGCCTTCCACGGCAACTCCTTCCGTTGTGACGCCTTGTGCGTCGTCATGCGAAAAACCAGGGCGTATGAAGTTGTGGCGACCGTCGGGCTCAGTGCTCGTCGGCCAGCGCACCGCCGATGTACATGGCGGTGAGGAGGGTGAAGACGTAGGCCTGCAGGAACATGACCAGCATCTCCAGGAAGCTGACCGCGATGCCGAGCAGGAACGCCACGACGCCGACCGGCGCGTACCACGCGTTGCCGGAGTCGAGGATCAGGTAGGCGCCGCCCAGCGAGAACAGGATGAGCAGCAGGTGGCCGGCGAACAGGTTGGCGAAGAGTCGCAGCGCCAGCGTGGCGGGACGGACCAGGATGTTCGACAGGAACTCGAGCGGGATGAGCAGGACCAGGATCGGGCCCTTCATGCCGCTGGGGATCGTCTGCAGCTTGAGGTAGCCGAGGAAGCCGTGCTTGGCGACGCCGACGCCGTTGTAGATCAGCCAGGTGAGCGCGGCGAGGCCGTACACGTAGCTGATCCGCGAGAAGCTCGGGAACTGCAGGAACGGGATGATGCCGTAGTAGTTGTTCACCAGGATGAAGGTGAACAGGCTGAACAGGTACGGCACGAACTTGAGGAAGTGCTCGGACCCGATCGAGTCGCGGGCGACGCCGTTGCGGATGAACCCGTAGAGGTACTCACCGGCGAACTGGGCGCGGCCGGGGACGACCGCCGCCTTGCGCGAGGCGAACCAGGACAGGCCCACGACGATGAACGCCGAGAGGACGATCAGCAGCATCGACTTGGTGACGCCGAGGGAGCCGATCTCGAAGACGGGCGGAAGCTCGAAGCTGCCGGGTCCCGGGGCGGTGAAGCCCTCGCCCTCGGCGGCCACGAACGTCAGTGCGGTGGTCAATCCATCACCCTTCTAATGGCGCGGTCGTCGATCGTCGTGCGGCGAACCAGGTTCGGCCAGCGTCATGTGGTGCGCAGCGAGGCGACCACCGTGTAGATGCCGAGACCGGCGCCCAGCACGATGCCCACTCCCACCATGAACTCGGTCCCCCACCACCGGTCGAGCAGGAAGCCTGCGCCACCGTAGAGGATCACTCCGGCCAGGATGCGCGCGAACGACGTCCAGGGGTCGAAGTGAGGGGTCTCGCTCATTGCCCCCGCAGGTTATCAGGCTTTCACCGCGGCCTTTCGCTCAGGTCGTACAGCAGTTGCCGATTCCTACGATGTGCCACCACCCTGCCCACCGTGACGGTGAGCGCGACGGCGAGCACGGTGGCGCCCAGCGCGGCCTCGTCCAGGCGCGCGCCGAGCAGGTCGGGGTCGAGCAGGACGACCAGGACGGCCAGCAGGCCGAGCATCTTGGTCGCGAAGAACATGAGCGCCACGAGCATGCTGAGGCCCGGCGCCATGCGCGTCATCGGGCCCAGGACGGCGTGCGTCGAGGCGAAGAAGGCGATCGCCACCGCACCGCCGACGGTGGCCCCCAGGGCCCCCTCCGCGCCGCCGACGAGGGCGGCCACGCCGGCGCAGACGGCGGCGACGGCCACCTGGATCAGGACGACCACACGCGCTCCTCGATCTTGGGCAGGACGAACACGGCGGCCGCGGTCAGCACGGCGAGCACGCCGACCGTGACGAAGGACAGCAGGCCGCTGAACAGGCTCACCGCGACGCTGCCGAAGGCCACGAGCGCCGCGACCATGTACATGAGCAGCACCGCGCGCCGGTGCGAGTGGCCGATCTCCAGCAGCCGGTGGTGCAGGTGCATCTTGTCCGGGCTGAACGGCGAACGCCCGGCCCGGGTGCGGCGCACGACGGCCAGCAGCATGTCGACGAACGGCACCAGCAGCACCATGACCGGCAGGATCAGGGGCAGCAGCGCGGCCAGGAAGGTCGCCTGTCCCCCGCCGACGCCCTCGGTGAGGTTCGTGGCCGGGAACTGGCCGGTGAGGCTGATCGTGGAGCAGGCCAGCACGAAGCCGATGAGCATCGAGCCGGAGTCGCCGATGAACATCCGCGCCGGGAAGAAGTTGTGCGGCAGGACGCCGAGGCAGGCGCCGGCCAGCGACGCGCTCAGCAGGGCGCCGGCGATCGCGCGGGTCTCGCCGTTCTCGACCGCGAGCAGGAAGGCGTACGTGAAGAACGCGACGGCGCCGATCGCGACGATGCCGGCGGCCAGCCCGTCCAGGCCGTCGACGAAGTTCACCGCGTTGGTGGTGGCCACGACGAGCAGCACGGTGAGCAGCACCGCCTGCACCTGGTCCAGGCCGACGTAGTTGCCGTACAGCGGCAGGTAGACGAACTGCACGCCCTGCACGATGACGACGACCGAGGCGAACACCTGGCCGGCGAACTTGCTCAGCGCGTCCAGCTCGAACAGGTCGTCGATGACGCCGACGGCGCAGATGACCGCGCCGCCGATGATGACCGCCCGGGCGTCGGCGAAGACCGCCGAGTCGGCGGCCTTCTTGAGGAACGGCAGCTGCTGGGCCACCAGGTAGGCGGCGACCAGGCCGCCGAGCATCGCCGGGCCGCCGAAGTACGGAGTCGGGATGCGGTGGACGTCGCGGTCACGCACCTTCGCCACGGCTCCCCAGCGCACCGCGAGCATGCGGGCGATGGACGCCAGCAGGTACGTGGCACCCAGGGCGACGCCGACGACGACCAGGTACTCACGCATCCGGGGCGGCCTCGATGGTGTTGTTGAAGACGTGCAGGCGCTCCAAGGGCAGCGCGCCCTGGCGCAGGATGCGGGCGGTCGCGCCGGTCGCGTCCAGGATGGTCGAGGGGACGTTGCCGGCCGTGGGGCCGCCGTCGAGGTAGACCGCCACGGAGCCGCCGAGCATGTCCTCGGCCTCGCGGGCGGTGGTCGCGGCGTCCATGCCGGTGCGGTTGGCGCTGCTGACCGCCAGCGGGCCGGTGCGGCGCAGCAGGTCGAGGGCGCGCTCGTCCGCGGGCATGCGCACGGCGACGGTCTGGTGGGTCTCGCCCAGGTCCCAGGTCAGCGACGGCTGCTGGCGCAGCACCACCGTGAGCGGACCGGGCCACAGCTCGCCGATCATCGCGCGCAGCCAGCCCGGGACGTCGACCGCCAGCGCGTCGAGCGTGCCCGCGGCGCCGATGAGCACCGGCGGCGGCATCTGGCGGGTGCGGCCCTTGGCGTCGAGCAGGCGCTGCACGGCCTCGGGCGAGAAGGCGTCCGCGCCGACGCCGTAGACGGTGTCGGTGGGCAGCACGATCAGCTCGCCGTCGCGGACCGCCTGGGCCGCGACGTCCAGGGCGCGCTCGTAGACGGACTGGTCATCCAGGTCGAACCTCACCCGGCCATCCTAGGTGCGCGGCTCGACGGCTCAGAACACCGCGTGGAAGACGAAGGCGATCGCCAGGAACTGGATCAGCCGTCCGATGCCCACGAGGGTGAGGAACAGCCACAGCGGCTGCCTGGACAGGCCGGCCAGGATGCTGACCACCGCCAGCGGCGGCACGCCGACCAGCGACGACGCGAGGACGGTGAGCCCGCCGGCCCACTTGCGGTCGAGCAGGCCGAGCATCCAGTCGCTGACCCGGCGGACGCGGGCGGTGAACCGGTTGCGCGGCGGGCGCGGGCTGCCCCGCTCGTCGAGCTTGCGCTTGCCCTGCCGGGCGGCCTCGAACACGATCGCCTTGCCGGCCACGGTGCCGACGACCAGGCTGACGATGGCGACGACGAGCATCGTGTCGTCCATGAACGCCGACGAGGCGATGACGTACGCCTCGGCGTTGAGGAAGATCGGCAGGATCGCGGACCCGACGCCGAAGCCGAAGGCCGCCGCGACGATCAGCAGGTCCTCCAGCACGCGCACAGCCTATCGACGGGCTGTGAGACGCCCGCGGCGGCTCAGCGGCGGGTGGCGGTGACGAACCGGGCCCGTCCGGTGAGGTCCGGGTGGTCGCGGACGTCGTCCCAGCGGCCGGTCGCGACGAACACCTCCGGCGCGCTCTCGCCCTGGGCGTCGGCGTGCTCGGCGCAGACGACGCCGCCGGGCTTGAGCAGCCGGTGCGCCGTGCGCTCCAGGACGCGCATCGCGTCCAGGCCGTCGTCGCCGGACCACAGGGCCAGCGACGGGTCGTGGTCGCGCACCTCGGCGGTGACGCTCTCCCAGGCCTCGAGCGGGATGTACGGCGGGTTCGACACCACGACGTCGACGGTGCCGTCGAGGTCGCCGAACGCGTCGGCCATGTCGCCGCCGCGCAGGTCGACGCCGCTGCCGTCGAGGTTGTGGTGCGCCCACTGCAGCGCCTTCTCGTCCAGCTCCACGGCGTGGACGCGGGCACCGGGCACCTCGTGGACGACGGACAGCGCGATCGCGCCGGACCCGGTGCACAGGTCGACCACGATCGGCGCCTCGAGCGCCTTGGCCCGGTCGATGGCCCAGCCGGCGACGACCTCGGTCTCCGGCCGCGGCACGAAGACGCCGGGGCCGACCTCCAGGTCGACGTAGCGGAAGGCCGCCGCGCCGGTGATGTGCTGCAGCGGCACGCGCCGGGCCCGGGCGGCGACCATCTCGGCGTACACCTCGCGCTGACGGGCGTCGACGAACTTGCCCGTCACCATCGCCCGCGGGACGCCGGTGACGTGGGCGAGCAGCAGCTCGGCGTCCACGCGCGGGCTCGGCACGCCGGCGTCGGCGAGGGTCTGCGTCGCCTCGGCGACGAGACGGTCGCCCTTCACGAGCGCTGCTCCAGGGAGGCCAGCCGCTCGGCCAGGTCGGCCTCGACGAGCGAGCCGATGACGTCGCTCAGCGCGCCGTCCATCACCTGGTCGAGGTTGTAGGCCTTGAACCCGGTGCGGTGGTCGCTGATGCGGTTCTCGGGGAAGTTGTACGTGCGGATGCGCTCGGAGCGGTCGACCGTGCGCACCTGGGAGCGACGGGCGTCGGAGGCCTCGGCGTCCGCGGCGGCCTGGGCGGCCTCGAGCAGGCGGGCGCGCAGGATGCGCATCGCCTGCTCCTTGTTCTGCAGCTGGCTCTTCTCGTTCTGGCAGCTCGCGACGATGCCGGTCGGCAGGTGGGTGATGCGGACGGCCGAGTCGGTCGTGTTGACGCTCTGGCCGCCGGGACCCGAGGAGCGGTACACGTCGATGCGCAGGTCGTTGTCGTGGATCTCGACGTCCACGTCCTCGGCCTCGGGCAGCACCAGGACGCCGGCCGCGGAGGTGTGGATGCGGCCCTGGCTCTCGGTGATGGGCACGCGCTGCACGCGGTGGACGCCGCCCTCGAACTTGAGCTTGGCGAACGGGGCCTCCCCCGGCTCGGGCGTGCCCTTGGCCTTCACCGCGACGGTGACCGACTTGTAGCCGCCGAGGGCGGACTCGGTGGAGTCGAGCACCTCGGTCGTCCAGCCCTGCTGCTCGGCGAAGCGGGTGTACATGCGCAGCAGGTCGCCGGCGAACAGCGCCGACTCCTCACCGCCCTCGCCACCCTTGATCTCGACGATGACGTCCTTGGAGTCACCCGGGTCGCGCGGCACCAGCAGGTGCTGCAGCCGCTCCGACAGCGCCGGCAGGCGCTGCTCGAGCTCGGCGGCCTCGTCGGCCATGTCGAGCTCGCGGGCGGCCTCGAGGTCCTCGGTCGCCTGCTGCCACTCGCGGTAGGTGCGCACGATCGCCGAGAGCTCGGCGTAGCGGCGGCCGAGCCGCTTGGCCGTCGCCGGGTCCGCGTGGACGGCCGGGTCGGCCATGCGCTGCTCCAGCTCGGCGTGCTCGGCGACGAGCGAGTCGACGGCCTCGAACATCATCAGCTCCTTCGGCGCGGTGGGGACGGGGCAAGACGACGGCGCCGGCCCCTCCTCGTGCGAGGTGGGACCGGCGCCGTGGACCAGCTAGGAGCGCTTGCCGTAGCGCTTCTCGAAGCGGGCGACGCGTCCGCCCGTGTCGAGGATCTTCTGCTTGCCGGTGTAGAACGGGTGGCACGCCGAGCACACGTCGGCGCGGATGACGCCGTCGTCCTTGGTGCTGCGCGTGGTGAACGTGTTGCCGCAGGTGCAGGTGACCTCGGTCTCCACGTAGGTGGGGTGGATCTCGCTCTTCATGGGATGTCCTCTCGTGACGGCCGCTGGGTCGGGCGCAGTGTGCGTCGCGTGAACCAGAACCGAGGATCGATTGTGCCAGGTGGCACCAGGTAGAAGGAAATCGGGGGCGGATCTATTCCGCGGCCGGCAGCAGGTCCTCGATGTCGCCGGCGATGTCCTCGGGCTTGGTCGTGGAGCCGTAGCGGCGCACGACGCGTCCCTCGGGGTCGACCAGGAACTTGGTGAAGTTCCACTTGATCGCGCCGCTGCCCAGCACGCCGGACCGCTCGGACTTGAGCCACCGGAACAGCGGGTGGGCGTCCTTGCCGTTGACGTCGACCTTGGCGAACAGCGGGAACGTCACGCCGAAGTTGCGCTCGCAGAAGTCGGCGATCTCGGCCTCGTCGCCGGGCTCCTGGCCACCGAACTGGTCGCAGGGGAAGCCGAGCACGACCAGGCCGCGGTCGACGTACTCCCGGTAGAGCGCCTCGAGTCCCTGGTACTGCGGGGTGAAGCCGCACTGGGAGGCGGTGTTGACGATGAGCAGCACCTTGCCGCGGTAGTCGGCCAGGTGGCGCTGCAGGCCGTCGATCGCGACGGCGTCGAAGTCGTGGGCGGTGGTCACGGCGCCAGCGTAGAGGCACCCCGGTCGGTTCGGCCGCTCCCCCGCGCCGGCCCCGGACGCGGACGAGCCCGCCCCACCGTGGTGGGACGGGCTCGTCGGGGGACGTGCGTCAGGCGTGCTCGCCGGGCATCGTCTTGGAGATCTGCATGAGGAACTCGGCGTTGCTGGCGCTCTTCTTGAGCTTGTCCAGCACGAGCTCCAGGCCGGCCTGGCCCTCCAGGCCCGACAGGACCCGGCGCAGCTTCCAGACGATCGCGAGCTCGTCCTTGGCCATGAGCAGCTCCTCGCGGCGCGTGCTCGAGCCGAGGACGTCGATGGCCGGGAAGATGCGCTTGTCGGCGAAGTCGCGACGCAGGCGCAGCTCCATGTTTCCGGTGCCCTTGAACTCCTCGAAGATGACCTCGTCCATGCGCGAGCCGGTCTCGACCAGCGCGGTGGCCAGGATCGTCAGCGAGCCGCCGTCCTCGATGTTGCGGGCGGCACCGAAGAACTTCTTCGGCGGGTACAGCGCCGAGGAGTCGACGCCGCCGGACATGATGCGGCCCGAGGCGGGCGCGGCCAGGTTGTAGGCGCGGCCCAGGCGCGTGATGCCGTCGAGCAGGACGACGACGTCGTGGCCCAGCTCGACCAGGCGCTTGGCGCGCTCGATGGCCAGCTCGGAGACCGTGGTGTGGTCCGAGGCCGGACGGTCGAACGTCGAGGCGATGACCTCGCCCTTGACCGTGCGCTGGAAGTCGGTGACCTCCTCGGGACGCTCGTCCACCAGGACGATCATGAGGTGGCACTCGGGGTTGTTCTCGGTGATCGCGTTGGCGATCGACTGCATGATCATCGTCTTGCCGGCCTTCGGCGGGGAGACGATGAGGCCGCGCTGGCCCTTGCCGATCGGCGACACGAGGTCGATGACCCGGCCGGCGAGGTTGCCCTCACGCTCCAGGCGCAGGCGCTCGGAGGGGTACAGCGGGGTGAGCTTGCCGAACTCGACGCGGCTCTTGGACTCCTCGAGCGTCATCCCGTTGACCGAGTCGATCCGGACCATCGGGTTGAACTTCTCCTTGCGCTCGCCCTCGCGGGGCTGGCGCACCTGGCCGACGATCGCGTCGCCCTTGCGCAGGCCCCACTTGCGGGCCATGGAGAGGGACACGTACACGTCGTTCTCGCTCGGCAGGTAGCCGGTCGTGCGGACGAACGCGTAGTTGTCCATGATGTCGAGGATGCCGGCCGCGGGCACGAGGACGTCGTCCTCGGTGTAGGTCGGCTCGGCCTCCATGCCGCGGTCGCGGTTGCGGTTGCGGTTGCGGTTCCGGTTGCGGCCGCGACGGTTGCCGCCGCCGAAGTCGTCGTCGTCGCGCGGGCCGCGGTCGTTCTGGCGTCCGCCGTCGCGGTTGCCGCCGTCGCGGTTGCCGCCGTCGCGGTTGCCGCCGCCGTCGTTGTTGCCGCGGTTGCGGTTGCGCTCACGGCCCTCGCCGCGGCCCTCGTCGTCGCGTCCGCCCTGGCGGTTGCGCTCGCGCTGGCCGTCGTTCTTGCCCTGCGCGTCGCCCTTGTCGCCGCGCTCGGCCTTGTCGCCGTCGTTCTTGGGGGTGCGCTCGGCCTTCTCGGCGCGGTCGCCGCGCTCGGCCTTCTCGCCGTCGTTCTTCGGGGCGCGCTCGGCCTTCTCGGCGCGGTCGCCGCGCTCGGCCTTCTCCGCCTGTCGACCCCCGCGTCGGTGAAGGTCACCCGCTCGTCCCTGTCGGGCGTCTCGGCCCGCACGGAGAGCAAGCTGGCCGGCCAGACGCTGCCGCGCCTGAAGACCCAGAAGGTCGTCGCCGGCGGCGCCAAGGCCAACGCGCTGGCCAACCGCACCCTGGCCCGCGTCCCGGGCACGTCGACGACGGCCCGCTCGGCTCGCGCCGGCGGCTTCACCGCGGTCGCCGCCCCGTCGGTCATCAACGAGCCGCTCGTGCCCGGCGGCAACATCGCCGTCGGCTACTCCACCGGCGACCTGTTCTCCGGCGGCGTCGGCACCGTCACCGCCATCTGCGGCTCGACCGTCTGGGCCTTCGGCCACCCGATGGACTTCGCCGGCGAGACCCAGCTGTCGATGCACAACGCCTCGGCCGCGATGGTCGTGCCGGGCGCCTTCGGCTCGTTCAAGCAGGTCTCGCAGGTCGGCCAGCAGATCGGCACGATCACCTACGACGGCTACGGCGCGATCCGTGGCGAGATCGGTCGCGTCTCCGGCTTCCCGGTCACGACCCAGGTCTACAACCGCGCCGGCACGCGACTGGGCACGTACGGCGGCACCGTCGTGAACCAGGACATGGCGCCCTTCGCCGCCGCGTACGCTCCCGCGTTCGCCGCGGTCGACACCCTCGACAACGCGGGCAACGGCACGGCCAAGCTCGTCTGGCGCATCGACTACAAGCTGCGCAGCGGCCGCACCGGCAGCCTGACGAACTACGAGTACTACGCCGACCGCGGCTCGCTCGCCGACCGGCTGGCCAGCAACGTCGGCAACGACGTCGCGAGCCTGCTCGGCACGCACCTCGCCGACGTGACGATCACCTCGATCACGTCGCGCCTGACGCTGCAGAGCGCCCAGGCGATCAGCTACCGCTACGTCGGCGCGCAGACCTGGACCGGCAAGGCGTGGGTGCCCCTGCACCGCACGACGCTCCGTGCCGGCCGCAACCTCAACGTGCGTCCGGTCTACCGCCAGTACGTCGACGGACGTCCGCGCGCCACGAGCACCGGCCCGGCACGCACCTTCGCCGTCCCGAAGAGCGCCCGCGGCACCGCCAAGGTGACCTACCGCGGCAGCGGCGAGGACGAGGAGTACTGCGAGATCGACGACGAGGGCGACATGGTCTGCTACGAGTTCGGGATGGACGAGGAGGAGGAGATGCGGCCGCCTCGCACCTTCACCGAGCTCCTGGCCCAGCTCGACGCCCACGTCACGGCCGACCGCGGCCTCGTGACGGCCAGCTGGAGCTGGCGGACCAGCCGCGCCACGGGCAAGAGCGAGCGCAACCGCGCCACGTTCGCGCCCGGCGTGATCGGTGGCTCCTACACGGCCACCTTCACGATCCGCCCCTGACCGGCCCGCCCGGACACGACGACGCCCCCGACCGCACGGTCGGGGGCGTCGTCGTGTCCGGCTCAGTAGGCGTAGAAGCCGTGGCCGCTCTTCTTGCCGAGCAGGCCCGCGTCGACCATGCGGTCCAGCAGCGGCGGCGGGGAGTACAGCGGCTCCTTGAACTCCTCGTACATCGAGACGCCGATGGCACGGACGGTGTCCAGGCCGATGAGGTCGCTCAGCGCGAGCGGGCCCATCGGGTGGCCGCAGCCGAGCACCATGCCCTTGTCGATGTCCTCGGCCGAGGCGTAGCCCGCCTCGTACATGCGGATCGCCGAGAGCAGGTAGGGCACGAGCAGGCTGTTGACGACGAAGCCGGCGCGGTCGGTGGCCTCGATCGGCTGCTTGCCGAGCTTCTCGGTGACGAAGTGCTGCATGCGCGCCTTGGTCGTCTCGCCCGTGGTGAGCGAGGGGATCAGCTCGACCAGCTGCATGACCGGCGCCGGGTTGAAGAAGTGCACGCCCATCACCCGGTCGGCGCGTCCGGAGACGGCGCCGAGCTTCACGATCGGGATGGACGAGGTGTTGGACGTCAGGACGGCGTCGTCGGCCTCCAGGATCGCGCCGAGCCGCTGGAACAGGCCGAGCTTGACGTCCTCGCGCTCGGACGCGGCCTCGACGACGAGGTCGCGGTCGGCCAGGCGCTCCAGCTCGGTGGTGAACACGATGCGCTCGAGCGTCGCGGCGACGTCCTCGGGGCTGATCTTGCCGCGCTTCTCGGCCTTGCGGAGCGAGCCCTCGACCCGGTCGCGGGCGGCGTCGGCCGCCTCCTGGCTCACCTCGACGACGATCGTCGACAGGCCCGCGCGGCGGTGACCTCCGTGATGCCCGAGCCCATCAGTCCGCCGCCGATCACGCCGACCTTCTCGATGTGGTCGAAGTCCGTCATCGTGCCTCCTCGAAGATTCCTAGGACGTCATACTAATTCGCCGTCCGCGAGAGCCTCGGCGTGGGTCCTCCGCACCGTCGCACGCCCGTGATGGGATGGCCCCATGCTCGTGCGTCCCCTCCTGCTCGCCGCGGCCGTCGCGCTCGCCACCTCCGCCTGCGCCCTCGTCCCGGGCGACCTCGGCGGGGGCGACGACACGACGATCGAGCGGGCCGAGGAGGCCACGCCGGTGCCCGCAGGCGCTCGTGCGGATGTCGTGCAGCGCGCCGCAGGCCGGGGCCGGTCACCGTCAGCGGCGTCCTCAGCAACGCCGGCACGAAGGCCGCGCGGTACCAGGTCGTCGCCTACGCCGACGTCCCCGACGGGCAGGAGCGCCAGGCCCGCGTCGCCGTCGTCGGCCCGGTGGCCGGCGAGTCGACCGCCGAGTTCAGCGTCCAGGGCGTCCCGACCACCGTGGCCCAGCCGCAGTGCCGG
>NZ_JBNFNZ010000005.1:0-22906 GCF_057364525.1 Aeromicrobium sp. PFPM2_SD2 | reverse complement strand
CGTGGGCCGGACCGCGGCGGCGGCGGCGCGAGTCGTACAGGCCGGTGGTGGACGCGTTGGTCCGCTCGGCCCCGACGTGCCCGGTCAGCCAGTAGGTCAAGAGGTCGGGCACGAGCAGCATCGTGCGGGCGGCGGCCAGCGCGGCCGTCCCCTGCGCCGCCACCAGCTGGTAGACGGTGTTGAACGGCAGGTCCTGCAGGCCGGTGACGTCGTACAGCTCGGCCGGCTCCACGACCTTCGCCACCCGGGCGGCGACGCCGTCGGTGCGCGAGTCACGGTGCGAGTACGGCGTGCCGAGCAGCTGGCCGTCGGCGTCCAGCAGGCCGTAGTCGACGGCCCAGGAGTCGATGCCGATGCCGTCCAGCGCTCCCCCGGCCGCGACGCGACGGGCGCCCTCGACCAGCTCGCGGTGGATGCCGACGACGTCCCAGACCAGCGCGTCGCGCACCCGCACGCCGCCGTTCGCGAAGCGGTGCACCTCGGCCAGCTCCAGCCGGTCGGGCGCGACGGTCGCCGCCATCACCCGTCCGCTGGTGGCGCCGAGGTCCACCGCCGCGACGCGCAGCGGCGTGCGGGCGGCGCTCATCGCAGGAACGCGGCGGCGACGCCGGCGTCGACCGGGACGTGCAGGCCGGTCGTGTGGGTCATGTCCGGGCCGCAGAGCACGAAGACCGCGTTGGCGATGTGCTCGGGGAGCACCTCGCGCTTGAGGATCGTGCGCTGGGCGTAGAACTTGCCCAGGTCCTGCTCCTCGACGCCGTAGACCGCGGCGCGGTTCGCGCCCCAGCCGCTGGCGAAGATGCCCGAGCCCTGGACGACGCCGTCCGGGTTCACGCCGTTGACCTTGATGCCGTGCTCGCCGAGCTCGGCGGCCAGCAGGCGCACCTGGTGGGCCTGGTCGGCCTTGGCCGCGCCGTACGCGACGTTGTTCGGGCCGGCGAACACCGAGTTCTTCGAGGAGATGTAGACGATGTCGCCGCCGAGCTTCTGCTCGATGAGGACCTTCGCCGCCGCCTGCGAGACCAGGAACGAGCCCTTGGCCATGACGTCGTGCTGCAGGTCCCAGTCCTTCTCGGTGGTCTCGAGCAGCGAGCGCGAGAGCGAGAGGCCGGCGTTGTTGACGATCAGGTCCACGCCGCCGAAGGCCAGGACGGCCTCGTCGACCATGGCCTTGACCTTCTCGGCGCTGGAGACGTCCACGTGGACGCCGACCGCGACGTCGGTCGAGCCGATCTCGGCCGCGGCCGCCTGGGCGTTCTCCAGCGACAGGTCGGCGATGACCACGCAGGCGCCCTCGGCCGCCAGCTTCTTGGCCGTGGCCTTGCCGATGCCGGACGCGGCGCCGGTCACGAGCGCGACGCGCGTGGCCAGCGGCTTCGGCTTCGGCATGCGCTGGAGCTTGGCCTCCTCCAGCGCCCAGTACTCGATGCGGAACTTCTCGGCCTCGTCGATCGGGGCGTACGTCGACAGGCCCTCGGCGCCCCGCATGACGTTGATGGCGTTGACGTAGAACTCACCGGCGACGCGGGCGGTCTGCTTGTCCTTGCCGAAGCTGAACATGCCGACGCCGGGCACCAGGACGATGAGCGGGTCCGCGCCGCGGATGGCCGGCGAGTCCGGCGTCGCGTGCCGGTCGTAGTACGCCTGGTAGTCGGCGCGGTAGGACTCGGACAGCTCGTGCAGGCGGGCGATCGACTCCTCGACCGTCGCCGTCGCCGGCAGGTCCAGGACGAGCGGCTTCACCTTGGTGCGCAGGAAGTGGTCCGGGCAGCTGGTGCCGAGCTCGGCCAGGCGGGGGTGCTCGGCGCGGGCCACGAAGTCCAGCACGGCCTCGGAGTCGGTGAAGTGGCCGACCATCGGGCGGTCGATCGAGGCGATGCCGCGGATCGTCGGGGCCAGCGCGGCCGCCTTGGCGCGACGCTCGGCCTCGGGCAGCGGCGCGTAGCCGTCGCGCACGGGGCCGAACGGCTCGGCCTTGCTGTGCTCGGCGATGTAGGCCGCGGCCGTGTCGATGATCCACAGCGAGTTCTGCTCGGCCTCGTCGCTGGTGTCGCCCCACGCGGTGATGCCGTGGCCGCCGAGGATGCAGCCGATCGCCTGCGGGTTCCTCTCCTTGATCGCGGCGATGTCGAGCCCGAGCTGGAAGCCCGGACGACGCCACGGCACCCACACGACCTTGTCGCCGAAGATCTGGCCGGTGAGGGCCTCGCCGTCGGCCGACGTCGCGATCGCGATGCCCGAGTCCGGGTGCAGGTGGTCGACGTGCGCGGCCGGCACGAGGCCGTGCATCGCGGTGTCGATCGACGGCGCGGCGCCGCCCTTGCCGTGCAGGCAGTAGTCGAACGCGGCGACCATCTCGTCCTCGCGCTCGACGCCCGGGTAGACGTCCACGAGCGAGCGCAGCCGGTCCAGGCGCAGCACGGCGAGGCCCTGCTCCTTGAGCGTGCCGAGGTCTCCGCCGGAGCCCTTGACCCAGAGCAGCTCGACCTCCTGGCCGGTGACCGGGTCGGTCTCGGTGCCCTTGGCGGACGTGTTGCCGCCGGCGTAGTTGGTGTTCTTGGGGTCCGCGCCCAGGCGGTTCGACCGCGCGATGAGCTCGGCTGCCGTCGGGTTCGTCATCAGTTCCATCCTGCCTGCGTACCGCCCACGCGGTCCGCCTCGATCTGCTCCTGGTAGCCGCTCTCGAGGTAGGCCCGCATCGGGTTCGCGGGCAGGCCTCGCTCCTCGCGCCACGTGGCGAGGTCGGCGCGGACGTCGGTGTAGAAGGCGTCCATGAAGATCTCGTTGGCCAGCAGGACGTCGCCGTCCTCCTGGGCCTTCGTCAGCGCGTCACGGTCGACGAGCAGCGCGCGCGCCGTCATCTCCTGGACGTTGAGCACCGAGCGGATCTGCCCGGGGATCTTCTTCTCGATGTTGTGGCACTGGTCGAGCATGAAGGCCACGCCGCTGTCCGGCTCCAGCGCTCCGCCCCGGACGCACTCGACCAGGATGCGGAACAGCTGGAACGGGTCCGCCGAGCCGACGATCAGGTCGTCGTCGGCGTAGAAGCGGCTGTTGAAGTCGAACGAGCCGAGCTTCCCCAGGCGCAGCAGCTGGGCCACGATGAACTCGATGTTGGTGCCGGGCGCGTGGTGGCCGGTGTCCAGGCACACCATCGCCTTGTCGCCGAGCGCGGCCACCTGCACGTACGACGTGCCCCAGTCCGGGACGTCGGTGTGGTAGAACGCCGGCTCGAAGAACTTGTACTCCAGGACGAGGCGCTGGTCCTCGCCGAGGCGGTCGTAGATCGTCCGCAGGCTCTCGGCCAGGCGGTCCTGGCGGCCGCGCATGTCGGCCTGGCCCGGGTAGTTGCTGCCCTCGGCCAGCCAGATCTTCAGGTCCTGCGACCCGGTCGCGTGCATGATGTCGATGCAGGCCAGGTGGTGGTCGATCGCCTTCTGGCGGACGCGCGGGTCGGTGTGCGTCAGGGCGCCGAGCTTGTAGTCGTCGTCCTGGAAGGTGTTGGAGTTGATCGTCCCGAGGCCGACGCCGAGGTCCTCGGCGTACGAGCGCAGGGCCGCGTAGTCGTCGACCTCGTCCCACGGGATGTGCAGCGCGACGGTCGGCGCGAGACCGGTGAAACGATTCACCTGGGCAGCGTCGGCGATCTTCTCGTGCACGGTGCGCGGGGTGCCGGGGGTGCCGAACACCTTGAACCGCGTGCCGGAGTTGCCGTAGGCCCACGACGGGACCTCGATCGCCTGGCCCTCGAGGAGCGGCGTGATCTGCTGGAACGTTGTCATCTCACTTCGTCTCTGTGCTGGTGTTCGCGGCCGCGAGCTGGTCCTCCAGGTGGAAGACCTCCTCGAGCTCCATGAAGCCCTCGTCCGGCGCCTGGTCGGAGTCCTCGAAGAGCTCGCCCATCTCGGCCTGCCAGCGCGCGTTGACCTCGCGCGCGGCCATGGCGGCCTGGGCGGCCTCGAGCGACTCGGTCTCCAGGTAGCCGATGAGCAGCCCGTCCGGACGCAGGAACAGCGAGTAGTTGTGCCAGCCGGTCTCGTGCAGGGCCTGCAGCATCTCGGGCCAGACCGCCGCGTGGCGGCGCTTGTACTCCTCGATGCGGTCGGGCTTCACCTGGGAGTGGAAGCACACCCGTCTCATCGGTTCCTCGTTCCTGGGTCGTGCGGGGTGGTGCGGGGGTCGTGCCCGGGGGGCGTGCCTGCCGGGACCTGGAGGGTTCCCGGCAGGCACGGGTCCGGAGGGACGACTCGACTCAGAAGTCGAAGTCGTCGATGTTGCTGGCGTCGAAGACGAACGGGTCGCCCAGGAGCACCTCGCCGTTCTCGCCGACGGTGTACTCCTTGTCGCCGGCCTTGAACGTGTCGCCCGACTTGCCCTCGATGTCACCGTCGACCAGGGCCTTGGCCGCGTACGCCGCCAGGTAGCCCAGGTCCTCGGGGTTCCACAGCGCGAACGCCTTGACGGTGCCGTCCTTGACGTACTCGCGCATCTGGTTCGGGGTGCCCAGGCCGGTCAGCGCGACCTTGCCCTTCGCCTTGGACGTCGACAGGTAGCGCGCCGCGGCGGCGATGCCGACCGTGGTCGGCGAGACGATGCCCTTGAGGTTCGGGTGCGACTGCAGCAGGGCCGCGGTCTTGTCGAACGACGTCTGGTCGTCGTCGTCGCCGTAGACGGTGTCGACGAGCTTGATGTCGGGGTGGTTCGCGGCGAGCTCCTTCTTCATGAGCTCGATCCAGGCGTTCTGGTTGGTCGCGTTGGCCGCGGCCGACAGGATCGCGATCTCGCCCTTGCCGCCGATCTGCTCGGAGATCAGGTCGACCTGCGCCTTGGCGATGCCCTCGGGCGACGCCTGGTTGACGTACAGGTCGCGGCAGTCGGCCTCGGTGTCGGAGTCGAAGGTGACGATCTTGACGCCGGCGTCGCTGGCCTCGCCGAGCGCGTCGCAGATGGCCTTCGGGTCGTTGGCCGAGACGACGAGCGCGTCGACGCCCTGCTGGGCGGCGGTGTTGATGAACGGCACCTGCGCGTCCGGGGTGGCGGTGTCGGGACCGACCTCCTCGAACGTGCCGCCGAACTCCTCGACGGCCTTCTTGCCGCCGGCGTCGCTCGTCTCGAAGTACGGGTTGCCGAGGTTCTTGGGCAGGAAGGTGATCGCGGCCTCGCCGCCACCCTCGCCGCCGCCGTCGCCGTCGTCCGAACCGCAGGCGGTCAGCGCCAGGCTGGCGGTGAGGGCCAGCGCGGTGAGCGCGGCAGTCCGCCGGTTGAGGAACTTCATCGTTCTACCCTTCTGTCGTGCTGCTCGAGCCGGCGGGCGCCGACTGCTGGGTGGGCCTGAGCCCCCGGGTCCTCGACCGGAGCTGGCCCGAGACCCAGCCGAGGAGGTTCGTGGAGATCACCGAGAGCACCAGGAGCACTCCGATGACGATGTTGATGACGTTGACCGTCTGACCCTCCAGGCGCATGGCGCTGGAGATGACGCCGATCAGCAGGACGCCGGCGATGACGCCGTGCAGCGCGCCGCGTCCGCCGAAGATCGAGACGCCGCCGAGCAGGACCGCCGCGATGACCTGCAGCTCCATGCCGCTGGCGTTGTCGCCGCGGGCGCTGCCGTAGCGCAGCGTGAAGTACACGCCGGCCAGGGCCGAGACCGCGCCGGCCAGGACGAAGAGCCACAGCTTGGTGCGGGCCACGTCGACGCCGGCGAAGTGCGCCGCCTCGTCGTTGAGGCCGATGTCGTAGACGCCCCGGCCGAACGGCGAGAAGTGCAGCAGCAGGACGAAGGCGATCAGCAGCACCAGGAACGGGACGAGGATCATCGGGAACGGCTGGCCGTCGACGATGCGGTCCTTGGCCAGGTCGGTCCACTTCTCGGGGAAGTCGGTCTTGGCCGTCGTGCCCAGGATGCCGACCGCGATGCCGCGGTACAGTGCGAGCGTGCCGATGGTGACGGCCAGCGAGGGCAGTCCCACGTAGGCGACGAGGAAGCCGTTGAAGGCTCCGCACACGGCACCGACGACGATCGCCACCAGCGCCGCGACCGGCACCGAGAAGCCGCCGTCCTGCACGAGCACGCCGACCAGGACGCTGGACAGGCCCACGACGCTGGCGACCGACAGGTCGATCTCGCCGGTGATGATGATCAGCGTCATCGGCAGCGCGATGAGCAGCAGCGGCGCGACGTCGAGGAACAGGTAGTACAGCGTCAGCGGGCTGTCGAAGTTGTCGACGTTGCCCATCGACCACGCGTAGACGATCACCAGCAGGGCGATGATGCCGGCCTCGCGGGTCAGCAGCAGGCGCTTCCACCAGGGCTGGGCGTACGCGGCGTACGTGCGCGACGACGCGTCCGGTCGGGTGAGGACGGGGCTGCTCATGCGTGGTCCCTCTCTGCGGCGAGCTTGCGTTCCTGGCGCGCGGACAGCACCCGGTCCAGGACGATCGCGCCGAGGATCAGGGCGCCGACGACGGCGCGCTGCCAGAAGTCCTGGATGCCGATGACCGGCAGGGCGCGGTTGATGGTGACGAGCAGGAAGGCGCCGATGGCCGCGCCCCACACCGTGCCGCTGCCGCCGAAGATGGCGACGCCGCCGATGACGGCCGCGCCGACGGCCTGCAGCTCGATGTTGAGGCCGGCACCGGAGCTGACCGTGCCGTAGCGGGCGGCGAACAGGACGCCGGCCAGGCCGGCCAGCGCGCCGGACAGGACGAAGGCCGACAGCACGCGGCGCGTCACGGGCAGGCCGTAGAGCGTCGCGGCGTCCGGGTCAGAGCCGATCGCGTACAGCTCACGGCCGCCGCGCGACGTGTGCAGGTAGTAGCCGACCATCGCCAGCACGGCCAGCGCGATCCAGGTGAGGATCGGGATGCCGAGGATGGACGTGGTGCTCAGCGACAGGAAGTCGCGCGGCATGTCGGCGGCGTTGATGCGGTCGCTGCCGGCCCAGGTCAGGAAGATGCCGCGGTAGACGTACAGCGTGCCCAGGGTGATGACGAGCGCCGGGACCCGGCCGAACGCGACGAGCACGCCGTTGACCAGGCCGAGCACCGCGCCCATGGCGATGCCGGCGGCGAAGACGGCCACGATCGGGATGCCGGGGTTGTCGACGAACAGGCGGCCGGTCAGGTAGGCGGTCAGGCCCAGCACCGAGCCGACCGACAGGTCGACGCTGCGGGTGATGATGACCGCCGTCTGGCCCACCGCGAGCAGCAGCAGGATCGCCGGCGTCACGAGCAGGTCGCGGAAGTTGTCCGAGCTGAACAGGAAGCCGTTGCTCTTGAGCGTCGTCAGCACGACGACGAGCACGAGCACGGCGCCGACGGCGATCTCGCGCGAGCGCAGCGCGGCGCCGAGGCCGCGGCTGAGCGCGCTGCCGCGCGTCGTGGGTCGGTCGGGGGCGGCGGTCGTCATGCCGTGACCTCCTCGGTCGGGGCGGTCGTCGCGCCGGCGCCACGGGTGGCGGCGTGCATGACCTTCTCGGGGGTGGCGTCGGCGCGGTCCAGCTCGGCGGTCACGGCGCCCTCGCACACGACGAGGACGCGGTCGGCCATGCCCAGCACCTCGGGGAGCTCGGAGGAGATCATGAGGATCGCCATGCCCTGGCCGGCCAGCTCGGAGAGCAGCCGATGGACCTCGGACTTGGTGCCGATGTCGATGCCGCGGGTGGGCTCGTCGATGATCAGCAGCTTCGGGTTGGTCGCCAGCCACTTGGCGATGACGACCTTCTGCTGGTTGCCGCCGGACATGGTCGAGGCGGCCATGTCGAGGGCGTTGGTCTTGACCTCGAGCTTGGACGCCCAGGGGCCGGCGGCCTTGTTCTCCGAGCCGGACGTGAGGACGCCGGCCTTCGTGAGCCGGCGCCGGATGACGGCGGCGACGTTGCGGGCGACGGACTCCTCGACGACCAGGCCCTGCTTGCGGCGGTCCTCGGCGACGTACGCCATGCCGGCGGCGATCGCGGCCCGCGGGCGTCCGCCGGGGACGCGCTTGCCGTTCATCGTCACGGTGCCGCTGTCGTAGCCGTCGACGCCGAAGACCGCACGCGCGATCTCGCTGCGTCCGGCACCGACCAGGCCGGCCAGGCCGACGATCTCGCCGGCGCGCACCTGCAGGTCCACGTCGTGGAACAGGCCGGTCGAGCTCAGCCCCTTCACGTCCAGCACGACGTCACCGATCTCGGCGGGCGTCTTGGGGAACAGCTCGGCGACCTCGCGGCCGACCATGAGCGAGACGAGCGCGTCGTGGTTCGTCTCGGCGATCGGGTGCGTGCCGACGTACTCGCCGTCGCGCATGACGGTGACGGTGTCGCACAGCGCGAAGACCTCGTCGAAGCGGTGCGAGATGAACACCAGGCCGCGGCCCTCGTCGCGGAGGCTGCGCGCGATGGTGAACAGCCGCTCGACCTCGACGCCGCTGAGCGCGGCGGTGGGCTCGTCCATGACGAGCAGGCTCGCGTCGAGCGAGATGGCCTTGGCGATCTCGATGACCTGCTGGTCGGCGATCGACAGGCCCCGCGCCGGGCGGCGGGGGTCGATCTGCACGCCGAGCCGCTCGAACAGCGACAGCGCCTCCGCGTGCATGCGGGCGCGGTCGATGCGGCGTCCGCGGCCCAGGGGCTGGCGGCCCATGAAGATGTTCTCGGTGACCGACAGGTCCGGGAACAGCGTGGGCTCCTGGTAGATGACGGCGATGCCGGCGGCCTTCGAGGCGGCGGTCGAGCTGAAGTCGACGTCCTCGCCCTGGAAGCGGAAGGTGCCGGCGTCGCGGCGGTGCACGCCGGCGACGATCTTCACCAGCGTCGACTTGCCCGCGCCGTTCTCGCCGATGAGCGCGTGGATCGACCCGGGCTGCACCGTGAGGCTGCCCGAGCGCAGCGCGGCGACCGAGCCGAAGGACTTGCGGACGTCCCGCAGCTCCAGCACCGGGGTGCCGGGGTTCGGTCCTGCCATGCGTCGCTCCTTTGAAACGTTTTAATCGAGCAACGGAAATGTATGTGACCGCCATCACGGGCGTCAACCCTCCGAAAGGACCAATGTGTCGCGGAGGCGAAACTTTCCCGTGATCGCGGCGAAATGTCGTCCTCGCTCCGGCGTGTCGCAGACCACATCGTTGACACGTGCACCCTGAACCGTTTCAATCAAGCGTCGTCCTGGGGAGGAGGGGACCGTGAGCCCTGCAGCACGTCGTCCGCCGACCCCGGCCGCGTCCGTGAAGGACGTCGCCGCCGCCGCCGGCGTCTCCCTCGGCACCGTCTCCAACGTGCTCAACCGCCCCGACCGGGTCGCCGCCGGCACCCGCGAGCGGGTCGAGCGCGCCATGACCGAGCTGGGTTTCGTGCGCAACGAGTCCGCCCGCTCCCTGCGGTCGGGCCGCTCCCGCACGCTCGCCTACGTCATGCTTGACGCCGGCAACCCGTTCTTCACCGACGTCGCCCGCGGCAGCGAGGGACCGGCCGACGAGGAGGCCTGTCGCTGTTCCTGTGCAACAGCGACAACCGCGCCGGCCGCGAGACCGCCCACCTGGAGCACCTGGAGCAGCAGCGCGTCCAGGGCATCCTCATCACCCCGGTCGACCCCGAGAGCCCCGTCCTCGACGCGGTCGTCGCCCGCGGCACCCCGCTCGTCATCGTCGACCGCACGCGCGCCGGCACCGGCATCTGCTCGGTGGCCGTCGACGACGTCCTGGGTGGACGGCTGGCCGTCGAGCACCTCATCGACCAGGGGCACACCCGCGTCGCGTTCGTCGGCGGCCCCGCCTCCATCGGTCAGGTCACCGACCGACTGGCCGGCGCGCGCCAGGCCTGGAGCGCCGCCGGCCTGCCCGAGGACGACCTCACGCTCGTCCACACCGAGTCGCTCACGGTGGCCGCCGGGCGCGAGGCCGGGGAGCGCCTGGCCGGGCTGCGCGTCCTCCCGACGCCCGACCGCCGCGTTCTGCGCCAACGACCTCATCGCCCTCGGCCTGCTCCAGCAGGCCACCCGGGCCGGCCTCGCGGTGCCGGACCAGCTGGCGATCGTCGGCTACGACGACATCGAGTTCGCCGCTGCCGCGGCCGTCCCGCTCACGTCCGTGCGCCAGCCGCGCCACGAGCTGGGCCGCACCGCTGCCCGTCTCGTGCTGGACGAGGCGACGAACCCCCAGCACGTGCACGAGCAGCTGAGCTTCGAGCCCGAGCTGGTCGCGCGCACGTCCACCCTCGGCTGACCCTCCCCTCCCCGAGGCCGTCGAGGGGACGTCCTACCGGCCGGCCCGCTCCCCCACGGACGCGGACGTCGTTGCGTCCGACCCGTGCCGCACCCGGCGCGAGACGGCGTACCCGAACAGGGCGGCCAGGACGTACATGACGATTGAGTAGACGGCGCTCGGGATGGCGACCTCGGTGTTGTCCAGCACGCTGAGCGCGATGGTCATGGCCACGGTCGTGTTGTGGATGCCGACCTCCATCGAGCTGGCGATGGCCTGGCGCTCGTCCAGCCGCATGACACGGGCGCCGAGGTAGCCGATCGTGAGGCTGGCCAGGCAGAACAGGGTGACGACCAGGCCGACCTGCTCGACGTAGTCGGCGATGTTCTCGCGCTCCCCCACGATGGCGCCGACCGAGACGGCGACGAGCACGACGATGGAGAAGATGCGCACCGGCTTGTCGGCCCGGGCGGCGAACGCCTCGGACCGGCTGCGCACGACCATGCCGATCGCCACGGGCACCAGGACGATCGCGATGACCTGCACGACCTTGCCCAGCTGCAGCCCCAGCTCGCCCTCGGCGTCGAAGTGGCTGATCGCGAGGTTCGTGATGAGCGGGATCGACACGGCCGCCAGCACCGAGTTGATCGCCGTGAGCGTCACGTTGAGCGCGACGTCGCGCGGAACAGGTGGCTGAACAGGTTGGCCGTCGTGCCGCCCGGCGATGCCGCGAGCAGCATGACGCCGACGGCCAGCAGCGGGTCGACGTCGAACGCGGTGACGAGCCCGAACGCGACGACGGGGAGCACGAGCACCTGCAGCACGAGCGCCACCACGACGGCCCGGGGCGAGCGCGCGACGCGACGGAAGTCGTCGACGGTCAGCGACAGGCCGAGGCCGAACATGATGATGGCCAGCGCGATCGGCAGGCCGACGGTGATCAGGGCGGAGTCGTTCACGGGGGTCCTCCAGGCTCGGGTGAGCGAAGGATGGCAGCGACCCGGGTCACAGCGTCGGCCTGACAACCGCTGACCGGCGACGCCGCCACGGGCGTGCCACCATCGAGGCATGGCCCGCAAGATCGCGACGAACACCCGTGTCGACCTGCCCGCGCTGCTCGACTTCGTGCGTCCGCGGCACCGGTTCGTGCTCATCACCGAGCGTGCCGACGGCACCCCGCAGGCGTCCCCGGTGAGCGGCGGCGTCGACGAGTCCGGCCGGCTCGTGGTCGCCACCTATCCCGAGCGCGCCAAGACGCGCAACGTCCGCTCGCGCCCGCGGGTCAGCGTCGTGGTGCTGTCGGACGAGTGGGACGACGCCTGGGTGCAGATCGACGGCACGTGCGAGGTGCTGGACGCGTCCGAGGGCGACGCCGCGCTCGACGCCTTCGTCGACTACTTCCGCAGCATCGCCGGCGAGCACCCGGACTGGGACGAGTACCGCCACGCGATGGTCGAGCAGGGCAAGTCGCTGCTGCGCATCACGCCCGAGCGGTGGGGCCCCATCGCGACCGGCGGGTTCCCGGCCCGCCTGGCCTGAGCGCGTCGGCGGCCGGGCGCGCCGGGTTTTCGTCCTGTCCGCTCGGGAGGGTACGGTTCGCTCGGCGGCGGTCCGGGGGAGCGACGCTCGTCCCCGTGAACACTCCCCGGAGGTCGTCGTGAGCCCGTTGTCCGTCCGCCGCGCCCTGTGCGCGTCCCTCGCCGCCGTGCTGGTCCCGCTGGTCGCCACCGGGCACCGCCTCGGCCGACGAGGCCGCACCCGCCGCCGAGGCCGACGGCCTCACCCCCGCCCAGGTCGAGCGCGAGGTCGAGCAGACCGGCAACCCGCTCGTCGCGGTGCTCGAGGACGGCGACGGCCTGCGCGTCGAGACGATCGAGGCCGACTCCCCGAGCGAGGCCCGCGAGGCCGCCGAGGACCTGCGCCGCGACAGCGACCTCGTGTCGCTGAGCGTCGACCAGCGCGTGCGGTCCCTGGCGGACGACGCCCGCTCGTTCGCGGCCGTCCGGTCCAGCGCGACGGTCGTCCCGAACTACCAGGTCAAGGTCACCGGCGCGGACCAGGCGTGGAGCCGGAGCGTCCGCACCGTCACGGTCGCGGTCGTCGACACCGGCGTCGACGCCAAGCACCCCGAGCTCGCCGGCCGCGTGCTGGCCGGGCGCGAGTTCCTGACCGAGGGCCCCCGCACCGGCAAGCCCGGCACGGTCGACGACGAGGGGCACGGCACGCACGTCGCGGGCATCATCGGCGCGAAGGTCGACGGCCAGTACGTGGAGGGCTTCGCCAAGAATGTGCGGATCCTGCCGATCAAGGTCCTGACGAAGGACGGCGACGGGTGGGTCAGCGACTCGGTCCGCGGCATCATCTGGGCGGCGGACAACGGCGCGCAGCTGATCAACGTGAGCTTCGGCGGTCCGGATCCCGACCCCAACGTCCGCGCCGCCGTGCGCTACGCCCGCAGCAAGGGCGCCCTCGTCGTGGCCGCCGCCGGCAACGACGGCAAGCGCGCGCCGATCGCCTACCCCGCGGCGTACCCCGAGGCCATCTCCGTCGCCGCCACCACGCGGGCCGACTACTGGGCGTCGTTCTCCAGCGTCCGTCGCGACGTCGACATCGCGGCGCCGGGCCACCAGATCGTGTCCCTCGCCCCGGGCGACCAGTACGTCGTCATGTCGGGCACCTCGATGGCCGCTCCCGCGGCGACCGGCGCCATCGCGTCGCTCATGTCCACCGGGGTCAGCGGCGCCGCCGCGTACAGCGCCCTGCGGGCCACCGCCAAGGACATCTACGGCGGCACGCAGCGCATCGGCCGCGGCAAGGACTCCTACACCGGCGTCGGACGCATCAACGTCGCCCGGGCCCTGCACCCGGTGCTGACGGTGCAGGCGTCCACGGCTACGACGTACGCGTCGGGCGCGAAGGCCCGGATCAGCGCCAGCTTCACCGACGTCGGACGTCCGCTGGCCGGACGCCTGGTCACGGCGCGCACGTCCACCGGACGCACGCTCCAGGCCCGCACGTCCTCCACCGGCGCGGTGCGCTTCAGCATCCCGCTGCTGCGCTCCACGGCCGTGACCCTCTCGACGCCCGGCACCGGGTCGCGCAAGGTGACGTTCTCGAAGGTGCGCCCGAGCGCGAAGGCGACGCTGCGCACCTACCGGCCCGCTCGCAGCGCGCGTACCGCAAGGTCTCGCTGCGCATCGCCCGCCCGGCCCGCCAGAAGGTGACGATCCAGGTGCGCACCGGCGGCCGCTGGAAGACGGTCCGGAACGCCCGGGTCGGCGCCTCGACCGCCACCCGGACCTACTCGTGGAAGGTCAAGGCCGGCTCGGCCAAGAAGCGCACCCTCCGCGTCACGGTGCACGCCGGCGGCGGGCTGATCGCGCGCAGCTTCACCCTCAAGGGCTGACCCGCGCACGAGGGCCCCGGACCGACCGGTCCGGGGCCCTCGTGCGTCCGGGCTAGGGACCGACCCAGAGCAAGGAGCGGGGCTGGCGTCGCGCGAGCGCCCATCCGCCGCGGATCATCGCGACGTCGGCGCTGTCGGCCAGACGACGCCACTGCCGTCGCACGACCAGGCGCAGGTCGGCGCGCAGCATCGCCGTCCCGACCGTGCCCATGGCGACGAGCATCTCGGCGTGGAACAGCAGCGCGATCGCGGCCGGGTCGACCGCGACCAGCGGCAGCACCGCTGCCACCCCGACGAGCAGCGCCGCGCGTCGGCGCAGCCAGGCGGTCACGGGGGCGAGTCGTGGGCGAAGCATGCGGCCCAGGCTAGACGTCCGGACCTCCGTGGGCTGGCCCACCTGACTCACCACGCGTCGACGGGGCGACCGCTGCCCTGCAGGCGTCCCTCGCGGTCGGCGGCGTCGAGCAGGCGGGTGAGCACGAAACGGGTCTCGGCCGGGTCGATGACGTCGTCGATCTCGAAGTGCCGGGCCACGTTGAGGGCGGACGCATGGGACTGCGCGTGCGCGACCATCTCCCGCACCGTCGCCTCGCGCTCGGCGTCGTCCTCGATCGCCTCGAGCTCCTTGCGCATCGACAACCGCACCGCGCCCTCCAGGCCCATCGCTCCGAGGTGCGCGCCGGGCCAGGCGATCGTCATGAGCGGCTCGAGCGTGCTGCCGCCGAGCATCGCCTGGGCGCCGAGTCCGTAGCCGCGGCGTAGGACGACCCCGACCAGCGGCACCGTCAGCCGCGCGCCGGCGATCAGCAGCCGCGACGTGTGCCGCACCATCGCCGTCTTCTCGGCGTCCGGGCCGACCATCATCCCCGGGGTGTCCACGAGCGAGACGACCGGGAAGCCGTACGCGTCGCACAGCTGCAGGAACCGCGCCGCCTTGTCACCGGCGTCCGCGGTGATGGCGCCGGCCATGTGGCGGGTGTCGTTGGCGACGACGCCGACGGTGCGGCCCTCGATGCGTCCGAGCGCGGTGAGCAGCTCGGGCGCGAAGTCCGGACGCAGCACGGTGACCGAGTCCTCGTCGCAGATCGTCTCGACGATGGGCCGGACGTCGTACGCGCGCCGCTCGCCCTCCGGGACGGCGTCGCGCAGCTCCGCCTGATCCGGCGCGGTCCAGTCGTCCCGCCGGCCGAGGAAGTAGCCGAGCAGCCGGCGGGCCGACGGAACTACGTCGTCGCTCGACGTCGCCAGGTCGACGACGCCGTTGGCGGTCATCACGTCCAGCGGCCCCACCTCGGACGCCGCGAAGTCGCCCAGCCCTCCCCCGGCGATCATCGCCGGGCCACCCATGCCGAGGGAGGCGCGCTCGCTGGCGACGATGAGGTCCGAGCAGCCGGCGATGACCGCGTTGCCGGCGAAGCAGTTGTCGTCGACCACGGCGATCCGCGGCACCGTGCCCGACAGGCGCGCCCACTCGGCGAACGTGGTGGTCTGCAGGCCGGAGACGATGGGCAGGTCCACGTCGCCCGGACGTCCGCCCCCGCCCGCGGCGAAGAACACCGTCGGCAGCGCCAGCCGGCCGATGACGTCGAG
This sequence comes from Aeromicrobium sp. PFPM2_SD2, assembly GCF_057364525.1. Taxonomy (NCBI): domain Bacteria; kingdom Bacillati; phylum Actinomycetota; class Actinomycetes; order Propionibacteriales; family Nocardioidaceae; genus Aeromicrobium; species Aeromicrobium sp. PFPM2_SD2. The sequence continues at coordinate 7,730 of NZ_JBNFNZ010000005.1, read as the reverse complement.
CAGTCGGTCGGTCTTGAGGTGCCCGCGGAAGCCCTGCGTGCCGGCCATGACGAGGTAGTCGTACGACAGCACCGCCACCTGCTGCCCGTCGATCGTGGCGAGCCCGCCCACGATGCCGTCAGCCACGCTGCGGTCGAGCAGCTCGTCGACGCCGCGACGCTGCTCCTGCGCGGCGGTCACGTAGCGGCCGTACTCGACGAAGCTGCCCTCGTCCACCAGCTCGGCGATGAGCTCGCGCGCCGTCCGGCCCCCGCGGGCGTGCAGCTTGGCGACCGCCTCGGGGCGGGCCGCGTCCTCGGTCAGCGCGCGGCGGGCCAGCAGGTCCAGGAGCTCGGGTCGGATCGCCATGGTCCGCATCCAAGCAGACCCGTTGGCCAGCGGTCTCCAGCCGTCAGCGCGGACCCTCGGGACCGTAGGAACGGGTCACGGTCGCGACGCGCACCTGGTAGTCCTCGTACCAGGCGTCCCGTCCGCGCTGCTGGGCCACGAGGTGCTCGGCGACCTGCTTCCAGCCGGCGGCCGCGGCGTCGTCGCGCCAGTACGACACCGTGATGCCGAGCCCGTCACGTGCCGACTCGATGCCCAGGTAGCCGTCCTGCTGACGAGCCAGCTCGTCCACCCGTTCGGCCATGCGTCCGTAGCCGTGGTCGCCCTCGGTACGCAGGGACGTGAAGATGACGGCGGTGTACGGCGGCTCGGGAGTCGACGCGATCGGCATGTACCGACCGTACTGACACGGCGCCACGCGCTGCATCCCGTTGGTGAGGGACCTCTACGCTCGCGGCATGGCCACCGTCATCCTCGTCCGGCACGGACGCACCACCGCGAACGCCAGCGGCACCCTCGCCGGACGCACCCCCGGCGTGGAGCTGGACGAGACCGGACGCGAGCAGGTCGCGCGCACCGGCGAGCGGCTGGCCGTCGTCCCGCTCGTGGACGTCGTGTCGAGCCCGCTCGAGCGCTGCCGCCAGACCGCCGCGGCCGTCGCGATGCACCAGGAGCAGGCCACCACGGTCACGATCGACGACGCGCTGACCGAGGCCGACTACGGCGACTGGCAGGGGCAGGCCCTCGCCGACCTCGCGAAGGACGACCTCTGGTCCGTCGTGCAGAACCAGCCGTCCGCGGTCGTGTTCCCCGGTGGCGAGTCGATGGTGTCGATGCAGTCACGCGCGGTCGAGGCCGTGCGCCGGCGCGACGCGCAGGTGGAGGCCGAGCACGGCGCGGACGCGGTGTGGGTCGCGGTGAGCCACGGCGACGTCATCAAGTCCGTGCTGGCCGACGCGCTGGGGATGCACCTGGACTCGTTCCAGCGCGTCGGCGTCGACCCGGCGTCCGTCTCGATCGTCCGCTACACGTCCGCGCGGCCCTACGTCGTCGCGATGAACACGCACCCCGGCGACCTGTCGTGGCTGCGCGCGAAGCCGTCCGGCGACGACGCCGCGGTCGGTGGCGGCGCGGGCCCGGCGGCGCCCGTTGACGCACGCTCCTAGAGTGGGCCCCATGGCACCGATCGTCCACGAGTTCGACTGGCCTGACCGTTTCGTCGTCGGCACCGTCGGACGTCCCGGTGAGCGCACGTTCTACCTGCAGGCCCGCGACGGCCAGCGCCTGGTGAGCGTCTCGATCGAGAAGGATCAGTCCTTCGCGCTCGCCGAGAAGATCGACGAGGTGCTCGACGAGCTCATGGCCGAGGACGGCAACCCGTACAGCATCCCCGCGCTCGCCGACGAGGCGCTCGTGGACGAGGACCCGCTCGACACCCCCATCGACGAGGCGTTCCGCGCGGGCGCGATGAGCCTGGGCTGGGACCCGTCGACCGGCCAGGTCGTCATCGAAGCGTTCCCGATCGTCGAGGTCGAGGTCGAGAGCCTCGAGGAGCTCGACGAGCTGGTGGACCTCCCCGAGTCGCTGCCCGAGCAGGTCATGCAGGTGCGCATCCCGGTCGGCGCCGCCCGCGCGTTCACCAAGCGCACGCGGGACGTCGTCGCGTCCGGGCGCCCGATCTGTTCGCTGTGCGGCCTGCCGATGGACGAGGGGCACGTCTGCGAGCTGCCCGACGGCTTCCGGTGACCGAGACCGCCGACCTGCTCGAGGGCGAGCTCGTCCTGCTCGGCCGCATCATGCCGGCGTCCAACGCGACGTTCCTGGCCACGATCGGCGACGTGCAGGTCGTCTACAAGCCGGTCGCCGGCGAGCGTCCGCTGTGGGACTTCCCCGACGGCACCCTCGCCCAGCGCGAGGTCGCCGCGTACCTCGTCTCGGAGGCCACCGGCTGGGACGTCGTCCCGCCCACCTGGCTGCGCGACGGGCCGCACGGCGTCGGCATGGTGCAGCGCTGGGTCGAGGCCGATCCCGAGCAGGAGGCGGTCACCGTCGTCCCGGCCGGCGAGCTGCCCGAGGGCTGGCACCACGTGATGGACGGCCTCGACGAGGACGAGGAGGTCGTCTCGGTCGTCCACGAGGAGTCCGCCGCGCTGCGCCGCATGGCCGTGCTCGACGTCGTCATCAACAACGCCGACCGCAAGGGCGGGCACGTGCTGGAGATGCCCGGCGGCCACCGGCACGGCGTCGACCACGGCGTCTCGCTGCACGCCGAGCACAAGCTCCGCACCGTGCTGTGGGGCTGGATCGGGCAGCCACTCACCGACGAGGAGCGCGCGGGCGTCGAGCGGGTCCGCGACGCCCTGGACGACGGGCTCGCCCGGACGCTCGAGGACTACCTCACCGGTGCCGAGGTCGAGGCGCTGCTCGCCCGCTGCGACGTGCTGCTGGACGCGGGCGTGTTCCCTGCCCCGAGCGGGCCGATGCCGCCGGTCCCCTGGCCCCCGTTCTAGCCGACGTCCCTGAGCTCGTCGACGACGTTCAGCGGGCCATGCGGTCCAGGCGACGCAGCGCGACCTCCAGCACGGGCAGGTAGGCGGGCGCCCACAGCGGGGCAGTCATGCGGATGACGCAGCCGCCGAGCACCGGCTCGACCTCGTGGGTCGTGGCCGGGACGCCGGCGACGCTCCAGGCCCAGGAGTGCTCCGGGTCGACGTCGGTGACGACGAACGGCAGCGGCACGCCGACCGGCGTCCACACCGTGCCGCGGGCCCCCTCGACGACCTCGCCGCCGTCGATCTCGGCGCGCCGCACCGTCGGTCCCCACACGGGCCACACCGCGGTGTCGGTGAGCAGGCGCCAGACGGCGTCCGAGGACGCCTGGGAGTGCCGCTCGACCGTCCAGCGTCCGCCGTGCAGCCCGGCCATCACGCCGCGCCGCCCGCCGCGAGCCGGTACTGATGGCGCGGCGGCTGGGACGGCAGCTCCACCGAGACGACGGCACCGGCGGCCTCGAGCACGTCCAGACGCGCCCGGACGTCGTCCAGCGGCGCGTCCACGGTGGCGGCGATCAGCTCGGGGGCGCGTCCGCCGTCGGCCAGCGCCTGCAGGATCGCGTCGTCGAGGTCCATGCCCTCGACGGTAGGGGCGGATCGCTCCGCGAGCCCGTCGAGGCGGCGCCGCTCAGTCCTTCGCGGTCGACTGCGGGACCCCGTAGAGCAGGTCGACGTAGTCGCGGTGGTGGCCGATCCAGCCCTTGATGAACGGGCACAGCGGCAGCACGCGGCGGGTGCCGTCGGCGCGGACGTCGTCGAGCCCGAACCGGGCGAGGGCGGACCCGACGCCCTGGCCCTCGAACTTCGGGTCGACCTCGGTGTGGGTGAAGACGATCAGCTCGTCGGTCAGCTGGTACTCGGCGAAGCCGGCGCGCACGCCGTCGATCCACGCCTCGTAGCGGTGCTTGTCGGTGTTGTGCACGGTCTCGATCTCGGCCATGCCAGCAACCTACTCACCCGCCCGCCGGATCGACGTCCGCAGCGGACTTTCTCGTCCCGCTCGGCGCCCGGACTTCGGCTCGGACCGCTCGAGGTGGCCGAAGACGACGGTGCGGTCGTCGGTGTGGAAGATCTCCGCGCACGTCACGAGCGTGATGAGCTCGGCGGCGTCCGTGGGGCCCGTCCCTCCGTCGGGGTTGCGCGGACGCGGGTCAAGCACCCAGGTGTCGGTGAAGCGGACGTCGAGGTCCGTGCCGCTGGTGTCGAGGACGTACGTGTGGGTGGCGTCGACGGTCTCGACCACGACCTCGTCGCCGGGCCGCAGGTCGCGGATGCGCGCGAACGGCTCGCCGTGGGTCACCCGGTGCCCGGCGAGGCCGACGTTGCCGCGCTGCCCCGGCTCAGCCGTGTCCGGCATGTGCCCGACGCCGGCCGCGAGCACTCGTCGGACGACCCCTCGAGCACCGGCACGGACCAGTCGTCGCCGAAGCGCGGGATGCGCAGGATCGCGGAGGCCTCGCCGAACTCGGTGGCGGCGGTGGGCTGGTCGGACGACCACGTCTTCTCGAGGGTGCGGGTGACGTCGGCGTGCCGCTGCTGGGACTGCCAGTTCGTGCCCCAGTACTGCCAGGCCAGCCACCCGAGCACGGACAGGCCGGCGACGAGCAGCACCGCCCCGAGGATCCTCCGTACGCCCCCAGCGTGGCACACCGCGCCGCGCTGCTCCTGTGCCGAGGGATCAGGCGGGCACGAGGGGGCGGAGCCTGACGTGTCGGGCGTGGCGCAGGGGTCGTCGGAGCGGGTCGATCCTCGGTGGTGGGATCACCTCGACGACGCCGTCCTCGGCCAACCGGGCGGACCAGTCGGAGTCGTGGAGCAGGTGGTGGTGCGCGAAGCAGAACAGCGCGCCGTTGTCGAGCGAGGTCTCGCCGCCTTGGCTCCATGGTCTGAGGTGGTGGGCCTCGCACCAGGCCGGTGGTCGGTCGCAGCCCTTCCACGAGCAGCCTCCGTCGCGCTTGGCGAGGGCGATGCGCTGGTTCCGGTCGTGGAGCCGGTCGGCACGGCCGAGGTCGAGGACCTGGGAGTCCCCACCGAGGACGAGCGAAATGATGTTCGCGTTGCAGGCCAGCCGCCGCGCCTGTGAAGCGCTCAGGTCGCACCCGGTCGAGAGCGTGGCCCGGGAGACCCGCTGCTGCAGGTTGTCGTAGTCGAGGTTCACGGTCACGGCGGCGGCGAGTCCGCCGGCCTGCGGGAACGCGTCCTGCGGCAGGTGCTCGATCAGCTCGCAGAACGCCTGGCCCATGCGGCGGGGGTGGTCGAGCCGGCCGATCTCGGAGTCGGAGTGATCGCCGTCGACGTCCCGGAACAGCGCGTCCAACCGTCGAGGGGACGAGAGGCCCTCCAGCACGGTGCGGAGCATGTCGGCCTGCACGTCGGGCAGCGCGCCGCGGACCCAGGTGAGTCCGTCGCCGCGGGGCGTGAACGTCACGTGCGCCTCGGACCAGGCCTGCTTCTCCTGACGCTCGAGCTGTTCCCCGATGACCTCGTCCGCGGCCAGCGGGTCGACGACCTCGACGATCCGGTTGGCGAGGCGGCGCAGGTCGTCGGCCGCGAAGTCCTTCGCATGCCCGAGCAAGGTCGCTTCGGCGTCGTCGTGCTGCTCGGCGACGAACCACTCCGGCAGCCGGTCCAGCGCGGTCAGGATGATGCTGGCCTGCTCCGTCGACACCTCACCGCTGGACCAGGCCTCCCGCGTCGCCAGACCACGAGTCGCGTCGAGACGCGAGAGCTTCACCAGCCGCGATGCCTCACGTCGCGCCATCCCGGTCTGGCTCGCCAGCCACGCCACCGTGGATGCATTGCCGTCCTCTCGGGGCAGCGCCCGGTCCTCGGCGGCGCCGGTCAGGCGAGTCACCAGGGACTGCAGACCTGAGATCGCCTGCTGCGACGCCGCCAGCACCTCACGGATCTCGGCATCTGTCAGCTGCCAGGGCTCGAGCGCACGCGTGTCGTCCAGCAACCTCTCCAGCTGGTCGATCAGCATCCGAGACCCCCACGTCGAACGTTTGTTCTATCCTACCTCTCAGGTCCGACAAGAACCACCGGGAATCCCCAGGATTCGAGGATATTTCTGGCTCGGCCTCCTCCATCGACAAGCCCGAAGGAACGAGGCTCAGGCGAGCCGACGAACCGAGCGGCGCCACCACCCGGCTCCTTCGTCATCCGCCCCGGGGCGACCACTCCTGAAGGGCCGCCCACGCCTACCCCAGCATCGACAGCGTGCGGTCCAGGGCGTCGACGACGAAGTCCACGCTCTCGCGCGTGATGACCAGCGGCGGCTTGATCTTGAGGACGTTCTTGTGGTCGCCGGTGGGCTGGACGATCGCGCCGAGCTCGAGCAGCAGGTCGCACACGTCCGTGGCCAGCGTCGTCGCCGGCGCGAACGTCTCGCGGTCGGTGACCAGCTCGACGCCGAGGTAGAGCCCGAGCCCGTGCACGGCGCCGATGGCCGGGTGCCGATCGGCGAGCGCCAGCAACCGGTCGCGGAAGTGGCCGCCGACGACACGCGCGTTCTCCTGCAGGCCCTCGGACTCCAGGACGTCCAGCACGGCCAGTCCGATCCGCGAGCTGACCGGGCTGCCGCCGGCCGAGCTGAAGAACGAGCCCTCCGCGGCGAACGCCTCGGCGATCGCGCGGGTGGTGATGACCGCGCCGAGCGGCTGGCCGTTGCCCATCGCCTTGGCGACGGTGATGACGTCCGGCACGGCGCCCTGCTGCTCGAAGCCCCAGAAGTGCTCGCCGAGGCGGCCGTAGCTGACCTGCACCTCGTCGCTGATGCAGACCCCGCCGAGCAGGCGCACCCGCTCGAAGACGCCGGCGAGGTAGCCGTCGGGCAGCAGCACTCCCCCGCCGTTGCCGAAGATCGGCTCGATGACGACGCCGGCCAGGTCCGCGCGGCCGTCCTCACCGAGCGCGTCCAGCTGGGCGTCGAGGTCGGCGAGGTACCCGGCGGCCGCGTCCGGTCCGCGGTGCGTGCCGCGGACGCTGTTGGGCGCGTCCATCAGCTCGACCCAGGCCGGGCGGCTCTCGAGCGCGCGCGGGTTGTCGCCCAGCGACGTCGACACGGCGTCGGAGGCCATCGTCCAGCCGTGGTACGCCTCGCGGGCCGCGAGCATCCGCGGACGTCCGGTGGCGACCTGCGCGAGCCGGATGGCCAGGTCGACGGCCTCGCTGCCGCTGTTGACCAGGAAGACGCTGTCGAGCCCGTCCGGCGCGAGCGCGGCCAGCCGCTCGGACAGCTCGGCCACCGCGGCGTAGTGGAAGCGCGAGTTGGTGTTGAGCAGCGACCACTGCCGAGTCGCCGCCTCGACGAGGTGCGGGTGCGCGTGCCCGGTCGTGGCGACGTTGTTGACCACGTCGACGTAGACCTGCGCCTGGGTGTCGACCATGTGCTCGCGCCAGCCGCGCTCGACCTGCGGCGGCGCGGTGAAGTAGTGCTCCTGCACCTGCGCGAACGCGGAGTCGCGCCGGGCGAGGACGTCGCCGGCGTCGGGCTGGAGCGCGGCGACGTCGACGCCGAGCAGCGCGGACGGGTCCGGGCTGAGGACGCGCCACAGCGCCTGCGCCCTCGGCGTCACCAGGAACGGCGCCCGCGGCACGTCCATGCGGTGCAGCTGGACGCGCAGGTGGCCGGACGCGAGCCCGAGTCCGTCGCCGTCCACGACCGTGCCGCGGACGCTCAGGATCAGCGACTCGCCGCGCAGGTCGACCCCCGCCGCCGACCGGACGACCTCGCCCGGAACGGCAGCTCCAGGGGCGTCCCCTCGGGGACGGACCAGGTCGACGCCGGAGCGCGAACGTGCGGGCGCGTGCCGCGGGCGCGGAGCGGACGCGCCTGGGTGAGCCGGTGGC
>NZ_JBNFNZ010000004.1:0-23552 GCF_057364525.1 Aeromicrobium sp. PFPM2_SD2 | reverse complement strand
CTGGCCGTCCCGCTGGCCCAACTGGTCTGAGCTAGGCGCGGGCGGTCGCGCGCAGGTCGGCGCGCTCGCCCAGCGACCCGGCGACGAGCAGCCCGATCGCCAGCGCGTAGGTGAGCATGATCCACAGTCCCTCGGGCGCCGGCGTCCAGCGTCCGGCCACGTCGAGGGCGATGAGGGCGTCGGACACCAGGAACACCAGGCCGCCCACGGCGGCCACCGGTCCCGCCGCCCAGGCGCACACCGCGGTCGTCGTCAGCAGCAGCGCGTACACGGCCACGGGCACCCGCAGGCCGGGCTCCAGGCCGCCCCAGACCCAGGCGACGAGCGCGACGGCCACGGCCACGTAGACCGCTCCGACCAGCGGCCGGTCGGCCAGCCAGTCCACGGCTCCGCGCGAGACGAGGTAGGCGACGAAGCAGACGTGGGCCGCGGCGAAGGCGGCCATGCCGGGCAGGAACCACGTGTCGGACGGCGTCAGCTCGAGGAACAGGTCGCCCAGGACGCAGGCCGCGAGCACCAGCACGAGGATCCGCGGGCCGCCGCTGGCCAGCACCCACGCGGCGAGCAGGGGCGCGAGCAGGCACTTCGTGACCGAGTCCCACGGCGAGGTGCCGGTCACGTTCAGCACCAGGTGGACGACGGCGACGACGGCGAAGGCGACGGGCCAGGCGAGGGGCGACATGGGCCGAACCGTAGCGAGGGCGAGGTCCAGCGCCGGGTCTTGACGACGTGCACGACGCGGCCAATACCTAACGATGTGCTTAACCATTCGGAAGACCTCGACACCGTCTTCCGTGCCCTCGGCGACGGGACCCGGCGCGCGATCCTCGCCCGCCTGGCCCGCTCGGCGGCCACGGTCAGCCAGCTGGCCGAGCCGTTCGAGATGTCGCTGCCGGCGGTGCTGCAGCACCTCAAGGTGCTGGAGTCCGCCGGTCTGGTCGCCTCCCAGAAGGCCGGCCGCGTCCGGACGTACCGGGTCGTCCCCGGGGCGCTCGACACGGCGGGCCGCTGGATGGGGACCGTCCGCACCCCGGCCGAGCGGATGCTCGACCGGCTCGAGGCGCACCTGGACGAGCACGACCCACCACCGATCGAGGAGTCCCGATGAGCACCACCACCGAACGGTCGCAGGCCCACCACACCTTCGTCGTGGAGCGCGACCTGCCCCACCCCGTCGAGCGCGTCTGGCGCGCGTTCGCCGACCTGGAGTCCAAGCGTCGCTGGTTCGGCGCCGAGGACGAGCACCTGGAGTCGTCGGAGTACCGCGACGACTTCCGCGTCGGCGGGCACGGCGTCAGCGCCGGCCGGTTCGACGGCGGGCCCGAGCACCGCTTCGTCTCGACCTACACCGACATCGTCGAGCACCAGCGCATCGTCTACGCCTACGACATGTGGATCGACGGGCAGCACATCTCCACGTCCGTCACGACGATCGTGCTCGAGCCGGCCGAGGGCGGCACCCGCCTGACGTTCACCGAGCAGGGCGTCCACCTGGACGGGTTCGACGACGGACGCATGCGGGAGGAGGGCACCCGCGAGCTGATCGAGGCGCTCGCCGCGTCGCTCGGCTGACGTCGTCGCCCGGGAATGGACGAGGCCCCCGCACCGTGACGGTGCGGGGGCCTCGTGCGTTCAAGCAGTGGCTGCTCGAAGGATCAGAGCGGGCGGATGTTGGCCGCCTGCAGGCCCTTCTGGCCCTGCTCGACGTCGAACTCGACCTTCTGGTTCTCGTCGAGCGAGCGGTAGCCGCTGGTCTGGATGGAGCTGAAGTGAGCGAAGACGTCCTCGCCGCCGTCGTCGGGGGCGATGAAGCCGAAGCCCTTCTCAGCGTTGAACCACTTCACGGTTCCGGTAGCCATAGTGTTCTCCTTCCGGTGGTGTGGCCCACGCACGGTCGTGCGAGAGCCGGTCGCGCAAACATCAACCTGGAGAAGAACTGCTGGTGCCTCCGAGGAGGCGCATTCGAAACCGGGGTACAACGTCGAGCAACTGCCTCAACCGTACAGGACGGGACGTCGCGTGTGCACCCACACGTGGCCGACCTCTCGGTGAAGAGCCGATGAACGAGCGGGCGCGGTCGGCGCGGTCCCCGTCGTGAGGCGTGGGATTCGGCCCGGAACGGCTCAGGTGTGGCCGGATCCGGCCGATGGGACCGACCGGCCGGACCTCGGCCGTGACGTTCGTGACCTTCGTGACTGGAGATGCTCGATGGCCTTGACCCGTGTGCTGCGTGACCGCTCGATCGGGACGCGTCTGGGTGCCGTGTTCGCGCTCTGCGGCCTGCTGCTCGGGGCCGCCATCACCGTCGACCTGGTCTCGCAGGCGCGGGCGCAGGAGAAGCAGGACGAGCTGGCCGACGCCTACGAGGCGCGCCGTATCTCCGACGACCTGCTCATCCGCATCAACGACATCACCGGCTGGCAGGGCCTGTACATCGCCGAGGCGGCGGCGAACGGCATCCGCAAGGGCCTGGCCGACGACGCCTACAACATCGCGGGCTTCGCCGACTCTCAGAAGGGCATCGAGCAGATGTTCGCCGAGATCGACCGCGACGTGCTGGCCCCCGTGGAGCTGAAGGCCGTCGAGGACGCCGAGGCCCAGTTCGACCAGTTCTTCGCCGAGGACGTCAAGCTCCGCGAGCAGCTGCGCACCGAAGGACGGCGCGCGCTGCCGGAGATCCTGGCCAGCATCAACGGCGGACCCGCCGGCGAGGCCTGGGAGGCCGTGTACGGCGAGGCCGACACGCTGAGCACGTCGGTCGCGAAGCGGCTCAAGACGCTGCAGGACGAGCAGGAGTCGACCGTCGCCACCGGCCGCACCCTGTACCTGGGCGTCCTGGCCCTCGCCGCCGCGCTGACGGTCGCGCTGCTCGTGCTCGTGACCCGTTCGGTCACCCGTCCGCTGGGCCGCATGGTCGAGCTGCTCGGCACCGTCGCGACCGGACGCCTGGACGTCCGCGCCGACGCCGCCGGCAAGGACGAGGTCGCCCGCATGGGCACCGGGCTCAACGGCGTCCTCGAGACTCTCGCCGCGTCGATGCGCCAGCTGGACGAGCAGGCGACCGCGCTGGCCGGCGCGTCCGAGCGGCTCACCGGCGTCTCGGCGTCGATGTCCGGGTCGGCGACGGAGTCGGCCACGCAGGCCGAGCTCGTCGCGGACTCGGCGAACGTCGTCTCGACCAACGTCCAGACCGTCGCCGCGGGCACCGAGGAGATGTCGGCGTCGATCCGCGAGATCGCGCACAGCGCCAGCGAGGCGGCGACCATCGCGGCCAGCGCGGTGACGGCGGCCAGCAGCACGAGCGAGACCGTCGCGCGGCTCGGCACCTCGTCGGCCGAGGTTGGCGACGTCGTCAAGGTCATCACCTCGATCGCCGAGCAGACCAACCTGCTCGCGCTCAACGCGACGATCGAGGCGGCGCGTGCGGGCGAGGCGGGCAAGGGCTTCGCCGTCGTCGCCAACGAGGTCAAGGAGCTGGCGCAGGAGACCGCGCGGGCCACCGAGGACATCGCCCGCCGGGTGCAGGCCATCCAGGGCGACACCGAGGAGGCGGTCGCCGCGATCGGCCAGATCTCGGACGTCATCGGGCAGATCAGCGACAGCCAGACCACGATCGCGTCGGCGGTGGAGGAGCAGACGGCCACGACCAACGAGATGAGCCGCAACGTCGCCGAGGCCGCGAACGGCTCGGTCGCCATCGCCGGCACGGTCAGCGGCGTCGCCCGCTCGGCCGCCGAGAGCCGTGAGGCTGCGGACAGCACCCGTGAGGCGGCCGAGGACCTGTCCCGGATGGCCGGCGACCTGCGCACCCTGGTGGGGCGCTTCGCCTACTGACCCCTGGTCCCAGCGGTCCGTGTCCCGCTCGGGCGGACGCGGGCCGCTGTCGTGCGTGGACCCGTCGCGGCGGTAGGCCCCGTGGGACTCGAACCCACAACCCGCGGAGTAGTGGGTGCGTCTGCGGCGCTGGATGGCTGGTGATGGGCGGGAGCGGATAATGGCCCGACCCGCAGGGGTTGGAACGTGAAACTGCGTCCTGAGCGATGGACGAGGATGCCCGGTGGTGGACGTGAATTCGGGGAGTAACCGGGGACCGTGGGAGCGTCGACTCGAGGGCTGGCGGGCGTGCCCAGCAACGGCCTAAGCGCGTGCGGCACCACGGAACGCTGGTCGAAGCGAGCAACGCATGCGCGGCGGGTTCGCGTGAAGCGATCGCCGATTGTGGTCTCACGACACGGTCCGACGCTTCTTTCCGAGAAAGGAGCATGCAGCCATGCTCGCCGCCCAGCGACACCGCAGCCGACGCTGGTGCTGAGCGCTTAACGCGGTCCGTCGCGGAGAGACTCGAGCCGGCTGGGCTCCTTCGATGCGTCCGCCTGCGAAGCCGCTTCCGTGAGCTGATGACTTCCAAGGTATGCCTCACTCAGTGCGACCGTTCGCTTCTAGCCGCGCCCCATCCCGTTCCCTGCGTCCGTACCGGCCCGACTTCCGCGATCTTCCTGGTCGTCGCCTATCGTTCGGGCAACACGAAAGTGTTGAGTCTCGACGCGGTTAGAGGAGGCGTCCAGGAATGGCTGGGATCCGGGCACGGGAGGGCTCCGACCTGGACGTCGGGCTCACAACCGGCGCCCTCCGGGCGATCATGGCGGCACCGGCCACCGGTGCGGGTCGGGCGGAGGATCTGGCCCGACGCCTCGGAGACGCGATCCGGGTCGGGCTCATCCTGGATGGAGAACGGCTTCCTTCTGAGGCGCGGCTGGCGGCGCAACTCGGCGTCGCTTCTGTCACGCTCCGCGAGGTCTTGAGAATCCTCCGCGGTGAAGGTCTGATCGCGACCCGTCGTGGACATGGCGGTGGCACAGTGATCACCGCGCCCGTGGATCGCGAAGCATCGTTCGCGACCCGGTTGGCGCGACTGTCGCTGCTTGACATCCGCGACCTGGGCGACCAGCGTCGAGCGATCTTTGCCACGGCCGCAGAGCTCGCGGCTGAACGGGCCCTGCCGAGCGAGGTGAAGCGGTTGGAGTCTCACGTCGAGCGCTTGCGAGTCGGCCGCGAAGCCGGAGAGCTCCGTCGAGCCGACTCGTTGTTCACGGTCGAGGTGTCGGGAGCGGCACAGTCGCCACGCTTGGCGCGTGAGGACCTTCGGCTTCGGGCGGAGGTTGGCGATCTGTTGTGGATGCATCCCAGTGACGACGAGATCAAGCGGGCAGTGGAACTACGCACCGAACTCGTCGCGGCCGTCACCGCGCGCCACGCAGGTGCGGCGCGCAACGCGGCTCGCGCAGTCATCGAGCATGACACGCGCCGCCTGGTGACCAGTCGTATCGCGTCCCAAAGCTCAAGGTCTGGCGAGGGCCTGGACATCGACGGACCTGTGCGGGGGCTCCAGCGTCGGCTGACTCGAATCGTGGACTCACTGCAAGTGCTCGCGGGCTCGTTCGGTGACCTCGTCGCGGCGCGCAGCTCCGAGGGTGGCGTTCGCCGCCGTGATCTGGCTGAGCTCCGTCCCGACATCGAGAAGGTCCTCGCCGACCATGCCGGCACCCTCATCGGGGCGGGCGTCGTGCTTCGTCCTGGGCTGCTCGGCGATGTCGAGCGCTGGCTCGAGTGGCTGTGGACGGCGCAGGACGGGCGCGTGGAGCCGTTGAGGATCAACCTGGACCCGGCGGCGCCCGACTTCTACGACTATGCGCTCGCGGAGTGGTTCGATCACGCCCGCATCTCGCGCACGCCTGAGGTGACAGGCCCCTACGTGGACGCATCCTGCACGGGCGAGTACGTCCTGACCGTCTCGGTTCCGGTCCACCTGCGTGGGGAGTTCATCGGAGTTGTGGCCGGTGACGTTCCGGCCAGCGTGATCGAGTCCATCGTCACTGCCCAGGCTGCGCCGACCCCGTACGTCCTGGTTGGGAAGGACCGTCGGGTCCTCGTGTCCACGCATGAGCTCCATCTGCCCGGCGAGCTGATGGAGGGCGGGTCTACGCCCGGCGAGACGGTCCAGGTCCTGGATGTGGGAGCGCTGGAAACCAACTTGTAACGAAGTTGGATCGGGAAGAACGCAGAAATGCGTTGACGAACGAAAACTAGTTTCATAGGTTTGAGGCCCACGTCACAGAGGAGCCTCCGATGAGCACGTTCGCTGAGCCGCAATCCGTCGAGTCCCTGAACGCGGAGGCGCCTGTCAGGGCGCTGATCGATGGCGAGTGGCGTCTCGGAAGCGCCGGCGACTTCGAGGTCAGGTCGCCGCAGGATGGTCGTGTGCTCCGCCATGTCACGGCGTGCGGGATCGACGACGTCGATGCCGCGGTCCGCGCCGCTCGAGCGGCGCATCCAGGGTGGGCCGCGCTCCCCGTCATCGAGCGGACCAAGATCATGCGTCGCATCCATGCCGTGTTCACCGAACGGGCGGAGGAGGTGGCCCAGACCCTGATCGCGGAGATCGGCAAGACGATCGACGAGGCTCGCGAGGAGGTGCACGAGTACTCGGCGCCCTCGTGGCAGAAGGCCGGCGAGGAGATCCTCCGCCACCGCGGACTCTCCTTCCCGTCGACGCAGGAGCAAACCACCAACAAGCGCCTGGTGCAGAGCTTCCGGCCCCTAGGCGTCGTCGGCGTGGTGACGCCCTACAACTTCCCTACTGACATCTCGTCGATCGCCCTCGCGCACATCGTCGCGGCCGGCAACACAGTCGTGTGGAAGCCCTCCGAGTACGCGGCCATCAGCTGCAGCATGATGGGAGAGATCTTCCAGGAAGCCGGACTTCCCGCGGGTGTCATCAACATCGTGCACGGCGCGGGTGAAGTCGGCTCCGCGGTCACGACCCACGCCGACGTGGACGGAATCTTCTTCACCGGTTCCACGGCGACGGGCGAGCGGATCGCCCGCGACGCCGCGCTTCGCCCGCACCTCTTGGAACTGGGTGGTGACGGGCCGTTCATCATCCTGCCGGACGCGGACCTCAACGCGGCAGTCGATGGGGCGATGAACGGCTGCTTCTACTACGCGGGTCAGGTCTGTACGTCGGCCGAGCGCCTCCTCGTCCACGCTGACGTCCACGACGAATTCGTCTCCGAGCTGCTCGACCGCGCTTCCGAACTGGTCGTGGGGGATCCCGCCGATCCGCGCACGACCATGGGGCCACTGCGCAACCAGGCGTCGGTCGACCGAGTGCGGGCCCACGTCGCTGATGCGCGCGCCAAGGGGGCGAAGGTCTACCAGTTCGGCGAAGAGCGGGGTCTTTTTACCCCGCAACGGTGCTCACCGGAGTGACTCCGGACATGACCATCGTGCAGGAGGAGACGTTCGGCCCGGTCGCGCCGATCGTGAAGGTCGACTCGATCGCTGAGGCCGTCGAAATCGCGAACTCTACCGATCTGGGTCTCATCGCATCGTTGTGGACAAAGGACTTGGCAACCGCTTGGCGCGTCGGTGAAGCGCTCCAGCATGGGAGCGTCAATGTCAACGAGACCAGCAACTACTGGGACCAGCTGGCTCCCTTCGGCGGCGCGAAGCGCAGCGGAGTGGGCCGTGAGCTCTCGCAGTGGTTCTTGCAGACGTTCACCGAATCGAAGCTGCTCGTCTTCGACCTGGGAGACACGACGACCCGGTACGACCGCCGTGCCGAAGGTGGCTGGTGACCGCTGGCTCGGGTCGGCGAATCGATTTTCAACTCAACAACCGCTGAGGCCCCGCGTTACTCCGAGGCCACGGCACAGCTGGCGGCTCGTCCGCCGAACGGAGGATCCATGACTGACAACACAGTCTCGGGGGATCGACGCCACGCCGATGACGACGCGCATCTGGCGTCGCTTGGCTACACGTCAGACTTCAAGCGCACGATGAACCTGTGGGAGAACTTCTCCCTGGGGTTCACGTATCTGTCCCCGGTAGTCGGCGTGTACTCGCTGTTCGCCTTCGCCCTCGGGACGGGTGGGCCGCCGATGATCTGGGCGGTAGTCATCGCCGCGGTCGGGCAGCTGCTCGTGGCACTGGTGTTCGGTGAGGTCGTCTCGCAGTTCCCCGTGTCCGGGGGCGTCTATCCCTGGGCAAGGCGTCTGTGGGGACGCAAGTGGGCCTGGATGACGGGCTGGGTGTACATGCTCGCCCTGGTCGTCACGATGGCCAGCGTCTCCTACGGCGCGGGTCCCTTCGTGGCCATGGTGCTGGGCATCGAGCCGACGACGACCGTGACGGTCGTCTGCGCGGTCTCGATCATCGTCCTGGTGACCATCCTGAACCTCGGCGGTACCAGCCTGTTGGCGAAGGTCGCCTTCTTCGGGTTCGCCGCCGAGCTGGCGGGCGCGATCGTCGTGGGTGCGTGGCTTCTGTTGACGGAGCGTCACCACGGCTTGGGCGCATTGTTCAGCACGGAGGGAGCGGGCTCGGGCGGTTCCTACATCTCGGCATTCCTCGCGGCCTCGTTGATCGGCGTCTACCTCTACTACGGCTTCGAGGCCTGCGGCGACGTCGCCGAGGAGGTGGTCAACCCCGGGCGTCAGATTCCGAAGGCCATGCGAATGACGATCTATATCGGCGGTGCGGCGGCCTTTTTCATCACCCTCGCCCTCGTCCTGGCGGTGCCAGACTTTGGAGCGGTGATGAGCGGGGCGGACCCTGACCCGGTGACGACCGTGCTGAGCAAGGCCTTCGGGGACGTCGGCTTCCGGATCGTTCTGGTCGTGGTGCTCATCTCCTTCTTCTCGTGCGCACTCAGCCTGCAGGCCGCCGCGAGCCGCCTGATCTACGCGTACGCCCGCGACGAGATGATGCCGGGAAGCCACCTGTTCCGGAAGTTCTCCGCGAGCCGTCACGTGCCCCCGTACGCGCTGCTGCTCACGGCGGTGATCCCGATCGCCATCGTCCTGGGATCGCAGGTCTCTGACAACGCGCTGACCCGCATCGTCTCGTTCGCATCGCTCGGCATCTACCTCGGCTTCATGATGGTTGTCCTGGCGGCTCTGCGTGCCCGCTTGCGCGGATGGCGGCCTTCGGGACGGTTCACGCTGGGAGCCTGGGGTCTGGCTATCAACGTCGCAGCGCTGGCGTACCAGGTGGCTGCGGCGACGAACATGGCGTGGCCTCGCACTCCGGACGCGGCCTGGTACGACAACTACCTCGTGCTGCTGTCCGTCGGGATCGTGCTCGGGGTCGGTCTGCTGTACCTGTTCCTCGGCAACCCGCACGACCGCAGCGACGCGCCGTACGGCGACGCCGCCGACCTGCACAAGACCGGCGACAGCGACACGGCGCGCTAAGGCCGCGGGACGGGGCGCCGCGAGCTGAGTACCTCGTGGACCGGGCGAACATGCACGTCCGGTCCACGGGGCCGTTCCTTGGTTCCCTCCACGGCCGCGGCGTCCCTGAGGCACCTCTACATCAACGCATCACGGAAAGCAGATACATGACCGTCTTCGCAGTCGTCAACCCGGCCACCGGAGAGACTCTGAAGGAATACCCGACGTCGACGCCGGCCGACCTGGACGCAGCCCTCGGCGCGGCGCACCACGCGTACGTGGAGTGGTCGCGGAAGTCGACGGTGGCCGAGCGCGCGGCCCTCGCACAGCGGGTCGCCGAGCTCTTCCACGATCGCAAGGAGGAACTAGGCGCGATCATCAACCGCGAGATGGGCAAGCCGCTCGACCAGGCGATCGGGGAGGCCGAATTCTCGGGAGACATCGCCGCTTCGTTCGCCAAGAACGCCGAGGTGTGGTTGGCAGACGAGGAGCTCGAGGTCGAGGACGGGCTGCGGACGTTCTTCCGCTACCAGGGCCTGGGCGTCATCTTGGGCATCATGCCGTGGAACTACCCCTACTACCAGGTCGCGCGCTTCGCCGTGCCGAACCTGATCCTGGGCAACTCAGTAGTCGTGAAGCACGCCACCCAGTGCCCGGAGTCCGCCCTGGCGCTCGAGCAGCTCTTCCGCGATGCAGGCTTCCCCGAGGGCGCCTACGTCAACGTCTTCGCCTCGCACGACGACATCGCCATGATGATCGAGGATCCTCGTGTCCAGGGCATCTCGCTGACTGGTTCTGAGCGCGCCGGCGCGGTTGTCGCCGAGCAGGCGGGAAGGGCGCTGAAGAAGTGCGTGCTGGAGCTGGGCGGCTCGGATGTCTGCCTGGTGCTCGACACCGACGACCTCGATCATGCTGTGACTCAGGCCGTGAACGGCCGGATGGAGAACACGGGCCAGGCATGCAACGGGCTCAAACGAATCGTCGTCCTCGACGAGTACTTCGACGAGTTCGCCAAGAAGTTCGAGGCAGCGATCGGTGGCCAGTCGTACGAGAACGGCGACTACGGGCCGTTGTCTTCGACTGGCGCCACGGACAGGCTCGCCGGTCAGGTGCAGCGTGCCCTCGACCAGGGCGCATCGCTGCTCATCGGCGACAACACGCCGTCGGGCAACGTCTACGCTCCCGCCGTGCTGAAGGACATCACGCCGGAGATGGACGTCTACAGCGAGGAACTCTTCGGTCCGGTTGCGCAGCTCTACCGCGTCGCGAGCGACGAGGAGGCCGTCCGGCTAGCGAACTCCTCGCCGTACGGACTGGGATCGGTCGTGATCTGCGATGACCTCGAGCGTGCCGAGGCGATTGGCAATCAACTCGACGTGGGCATGGTCTTCATCGGAGCCGCGGGCCTGGAGGGGCCTGACGTTCCCTTTGGTGGCGTCAAGAATTCCGGCTACGGCCGCGAGCTCGGCAAGGCCGGCATGCTCGAGTTCGCCAACAAGAAGCTTTTCCGCTTTGCCAAGTAGCGTGACGGGCTATTGCCGCGGCCCATCTCGGCCGCCCCGTGGGGCGGCTGGGATGGGCCGACGCGCGTCTATCGCCGGGACACGCGGCCGTAGTCACCCACCCCGCCCGCGTTCTGTCATGCCTCATCACGGCCTGCGTGATCCACGCAGCGGCTATTGATCACCGAAAACTAGTTTCATATGTCGCACTCCACATTCCAGAGGGAGAACGGCGCCTGGAACAAGGAGGTCCCAAGTCCGTGTAGCGCGGTGCGCCGTACGACTGCAGGTCCGCGCCGGGGCGCTCTCCCCGTGCAAGAGAACCGGGATCCGGTTGCAAGATCATCATCGACGCGTGGTTCAGCCCGCGACGACGGATGGAAGGAGGAAGTCATGCGAACGCTGGAAGACGTACTGATTGTCGGTGGAGGCATCGGTGGCCTCGGTCTGGCCAATGGACTGGCCGCCGGCGGAGTCCGCGTAGACGTCGCGGAACCGGATGGCCGCGTCCTGGGGGCCCGAGAGGGGATTCGCAACTACCAGCCCGAGGTGGACTTCTTGAAGGCGGTCGAGTTGCCCCCCATCGACGGCACGGACTTTCCCGCCGAGATCGTCGTCGGGCGGCCGGTCCTTCACCGGATCCTGCAGGAGGAGGCGGAACGTCGGGGGGTGAACGTGTACCACGGTATGACTGTTGACTCGGTCGAGGACCAGGGGGACTCCTGTTCGGTCACGTTCACCGACGGCACGACAGGGGTCTATGACCTGGTGGTGGGCGCCGACAGCGCGTACTCGGAGACAGGCGAGCATATCGATGACTGGGTGAACGTGGAGTTCTCCGAGCTCGGATCGTGGCGGGTTCTCATTCCCCCGACGGGAGATCGGGGCCGTCCCCAGACGTATGTAGGCGGAGGGAACCACTTCTGCCAAGTGCCCTGCGGGCTGGACGTGATCTATGCCGGCCTCAGTGACGTCCGGAGCGAGGCGCGTCGTGACCCGACACGAGCGCGCGAGGGAATCCGGTAGGGCCGGTAGTCCGCCACGCCGCAGCCGTGCAGCTCCTTGCTCTCCGAGAGGGCCGGTACGAAGGAAACCTCATCACAGTCGGCGTGAGACGCGCGCGATGCCGCCGCGCTGTTCCACGATCTCGGCGTGTCCTCGACGAGGTCGTGGCCCGGACGCGCAGGTTCCTCGCCGACGAACCTGTCGACGAGCCGTCGCGGAGCTCCGATGGCTCCCCGCAATGGGCTGTCGCGAGTGAGCTGACCTGGATGGCGACATGCGATCTGAGGCATGGACCGCGGGATTCAGTCGCCGCGGGCGAATCATCCGCACGGACGAACACGGGCGGAACCGCGGCGCCTTGTACGTTTCGATGGAATCGATCCAGTCCTGTGCAGTCCGACGAAGGAGCATAGATGTCCTTACCTACGGTGGCCTCCTTGTGCTCAAGTCTCGGTCACCATCTCGAGCCAGCAGAAGGCTCCCGGGCATCTGAGGTTGAGATCACTGCTGTGCACATCAGCGAGCTGACCGACCCGAACGCCTACCTGAGTGGGGGGGAACTGCTCCTGACGACCGGCCTGGCTCTGCCGACCAGTGAGATCGGTTGTCAGGGGTACGTCGCGCGACTCGTCGAGGCGAACGTCAGCGCCCTCGCGCTAGGTCTGGGTCCGGTGCACAGTGCCCCCCGGAGCCGCTCGTTCAGGCCTGCCGCGACGTGGGGCTGGCGCTCCTCACAGTGCCTGCTCCGACCCCGTTCCTCAAGATTTCGAAGGCCTACTGGGCGGCGCGTTCCCGATCGACCGAGCAGCGGCTGAGTGACGCCGTCGCCGCCCACCGTGCTTTGGTGGACGCGGCTGTGGCGACCGACCCAGCAGCCGCGATCCTTCGCCGGCTGGCCCGGCTCCTCGACGGGTGGGCGGCGCTGCTGGCCTCCACTGGCGACGTGGACCAGGTCTACCCACTCTCGATGGGCGAAGAGGCGGAAGAGGTCCGCGCAGAAGTCGGTCGGCTTCAGGTCGCAGGCGTGCACTCATCCGCCTCGTTCAACGTCGGCAGGCACGTCGTCCTGGTTCTGCCGCTCGCGGTGGAGGGGCGGATCGTCGGTTACCTCGCCGCCGGCTCACCCGGCCAGCTCGAGCCCTCTGAACGCCGCGTCGTGCTGACTGCCGCGGCGCTGCTCAGCCTCGACGCCGTGCGCGGTCTACGCGACCGGTCGATCCATCAGGCGACCCGCCGGTGCATCGCCCTGCTGATGGACGCCGGCATGGTCGAAGCCGCACACCGCCTGGCAGCCGACACCGGTGTGTCGATCCCTCGCCGCGAGGTCGCGGTGATGGCCGTTCGGGCCAGGGACAGTGAGTCGACATGCTCCCAGGTCGAACGATGGTGCCCCGAGGCGCTGACCGTGACCGTGGATCGTTCGCTCGCGTGGTTCATCGTGCCGGGCGACCATCGCGATCCGGTCGAGCTGGTCGAGCAGCTGCACCTGACGGATCCCAATGCCGGTCTCGCGCTCTCTGATCCCGTGCCTGCCGAGGCGGCAGGCCCGACGCGTGTGCGCCTGCTCCGAACCCTGAACTCCGCAAAACCCGGCGCTGTGGTCCTGCCACGGTCCACAGATGCCGTTCGTGTGCGCCAATCGCTCGATGCGTTTCTGTCGGCTGCCTCGCCCGAGGTCCGTGACGCACTGGTGTCCTACCTGCGGCACCGCGGCCAGTGGGAGCAGGCCGCCAAGGCCCTCGACCTGCATCGGAACACCGTCCGGTACCGGTGAGTCGTGCACGCGACCTGCTCGGTCTAGAGCTGGACGACCCTGACATCGCGGCCGAGATCTGGCTGGCCTTGCGCGCCCGAGGCGCCGCATGAACGAGCCGAGCTCGTCGCTTCTACGAAAACAGTCAACTTTCGTCGGATCATCCAAAGATGGGGAGGTTGCACGTTCCTAGGATCGAGCCAATCGACCTGACGGAGGAACAATGTCGCAGCCCGAACAGCGCCGGATCCTAGCGACGGGCATCCCGGGCCCCCAGTCGCAGAAGCTGCAAGAGCAGCGCGGTGCCGAGCTGGCCGCCGGTCTCGGGATGACGATGCCGGTCTTCGTCGACCATGCTGGTGGGGGCATCATCGTCGACGTCGACGGCAACCACATCATCGACTTGGCTTCGGGTATCGCCGTCACGAGCGTCGGGGCGTCGGATCCCGAGGTGGTCCGTCGTGTCGCTGAGCAGGCTGAGCGCTTCACCCACACGTGCTTCCTCGTCACCCAGTATGAGGGCTTCGTCGATGTGGCCGCCGCGCTCAACCGCCTGACTCCGGGGGACCACGAGAAGAAGACCGCTCTGTTCACCACGGGTTCCGAAGCCGTGGAGAACGCGATCAAGATCGCTCGTACCGCCACGGGCCGTCCGGCCGTGGTGGTGTTGGGACACGCCTACCACGGTCGAACCCTCCTCACGATGTCGATGACCGCGAAGAACGTGCCGTACAAGGAGGGCTTCGGCCCGTTCGCGCCCGAGGTGTATCGCGTCCCGTCTCCCTACCCCTACCGGTGGCCCTCCGGGCCCGAGAACGCGGCGACCGAGGCACTTGCAGCGCTGGAGGAAACCGTCTTGACGCAGATCGGTGCCGGCAATGTCGCCGCGATCGTGGCCGAGCCCATCCAGGGGGAGGGCGGGTTCATCGTCCCGCCGCGCGGATACCTGAAGGCGGTCCAGGAGTTCGCCTCCGAGCACGGCATCGTCTTCGTGGCTGACGAGATCCAGACCGGTCTCGCTCGCACCGGTGCGATGTTCGCGTGTGAGCACGAGGACGTGGTGCCGGATCTGATCACTACGGCCAAGGCTCTCGCTGGAGGCATGCCGCTGGCCGCGGTGACGGGGCGTGCAGAGCTCATGGACAGCGTTGCCGCGGGGGGCCTCGGGGGAACCTACGCCGGGAACCCGGTCGCGTGCGCTGCGGCGCTCGGCGCCATCGCGACGATCGAGAACGAGAACCTTGTCGAGCGCGCAAGGGCGATCGAGCATCGAGTCAAGCCCCGACTCGAGGCGTTGCTCGGCGAGCAGTCCGTCGTCGGTGACGTTCGGGGACGCGGCGCGATGCTGGCGTTGGAGTTCGTGGAGCCAGGCACCGACGTGCCGGCGCCGGAGATCGCTCGCGCGGTCGCCGCCCGATGCCACAGCGAGGGTGTCCTGACGCTTGTCTGTGGGACGTTCGGCAACGTGATCCGGCTGTTGCCCCCGCTGGTCATCCCGATGGATCTCTTGGACGACGCCCTCGACGTGCTCATCGCCGCGGTCGAGGTGAACCAGTGAGTGCCGCGTCCTACAACCCCCGGACGGGCGGGGTGGTGGCGACGGCGAACGTCACGGCTCCCGAAGCGGTGACCGCCATCGCGAGAAGAGCATCGGAGGCAGCGCCTCTAGTCGCCAGCGTCAGCCCGGCCGTCCGTCGTGAGTGGCTGTACGCCATCGCCGACAGCCTCGAGGCGCACCGAGTCGAGCTCGCTGCACTCGCCGAGGCGGAGACCGCGCTTGGGGAAGAGCGCCTCCTGGGCGAGGTGGCTCGTGCTGCAAACCAACTGCGATTCTACGGCGACGTAGCCGTGGAGGGGTCCTACTTGGGCGTCACGATAGACCCGGCATTGCACGGGAACCCGGAGATCGTGCGCGTGAATCGCCCCCTGGGTCCCGTCGCAGTGTTCGGCGCGAGCAACTTCCCGTTCGCGTTCAGTGTGCTGGGCAACGACACCGGCGCCGCGCTGGCCGCTGGCTGCCCGGTCGTTGTCAAGGGCCATCCCGCACACCTGGGGTTGAGCCTTCGGCAGGCGGAGCTCGCCCGCGAAGCCCTCGCCGGCACGGGCGCTCCGGTCGCGCCTTCGACATCGTCATCGGCCTCGATGCCGGCGTGGACCTGGTCAAGGCGCCCGAGATTGCAGCCGTGGCTTTCACCGGATCTCAGCGCGGCGGTCTGGCTCTGTGGCAGTTGGCCAACGAGCGGGACGTGGTCATCCCCGTCTACACGGAGATGGGAACGGTCAATCCTGTCATCGTGACGCACGACGGCGCTCGCGACATGCGTTCAGTCGCCGCGGGATTCGTCGCGTCTTTCACTATGGGCCACGGACAGTTCTGCACCAAGCCCGGCCTGATGGTCGCTCCTGCTGGCGCAGACGCTGCGCGCTCGGTCGCCGACGCCCTGCGCGAGGCATCCCCTCGACCGGTCATGCTCACCGAAGCCATCGCGCGGTCGGTGACCGACGGGATCGCCGAGATGGTCGACGCCGGAGCGGAGGTCGTCGCGAGCCTGGACGGTGAGAAGGCGCCGGGCTGGCATGCGCCCGCGGCCGTGCTGCGCGCAGACCTCACCGACTTGAAGCCCGGAAGCAGGCTTCTGGAGGAGTGCTTCGGCGCCGTGGCCTTGGTCTGCGAGTACGAAACCGAGGACGAGCTGTACGCCGTTCTGGAGACGCTCCAGGCTTCCTTGGCCGCCAGCGTCATCACGGGAGGCGCGAAGGACGGCCAGGCGTCGGCGCTCGTCGAAGCGATCAGTCGCAAGGTCGGGCGCGTAGTCATCGACGGCTGGCCCACCGGCGTTGCATTCACCTGGGCACAGCAGCATGGAGGGCCCTGGCCGTCGACGTCGGTCCCGTCCGCGACGTCGGTCGGGGCACACGGCCTGGACCGATTCGTTCGGCCCGTGGCGTTCCAGTCGTCGCGCGATGACTTGCTCCCCGCAGAGGCTCGGTCGGACAACCCCTGGAACGTCCCGCGCCGCGTCGCCGGCCGCCGAGACCCGGAGGGACGGTCGTGACGCTTCCGCTGGAGGGAGTGCTCGTCGCCGACTTCAGCAGGGTGCTGGCCGGCCCGTTGGCGGCCGCCACGCTCGCCGACCTGGGCGCAGAGGTGATCAAGGTCGAGCGTCCGGGGGTTGGGGACGACACCCGCCATTGGGGGCCGCCCTGGACGGAAGGGTCGAGTTCGTACTTCGAGAGCGCGAACCGGTCCAAGAAGTCCGTTGAGCTTGATCTGGGCGATCCTGAGGATCTCCGGCTCGCTCAGGAGCTGGCCGGTCGTTGTGACGTCCTCATCGAGAACTTCCGGTCCGGGACTCTTGAACGCCGGGGACTCGGCTACCAGCAGGTAGCGGCAGGAAATCCCGGCGTCATCTACGCCTCCATCACGGGATTTGGTAGCGGGGTCGGTGCCAACTTGGCCGGCTACGACTTCCTTGTGCAGGCCGTTGGCGGCCTGATGAGCATCACCGGTGACGACCAGCCGACGAAGGTGGGCGTGGCACTCGTCGACGTCCTGACGTCGAAGGACGCTGTGACCGCGATCCTGGCGGCCCTGCATGCTCGCTCGCGCCTCGGACGCGGCCAGCTCGTCGAGGTCAACCTGCTGTCGAGCCTCCTGGGCTCGCTGGCCAACCAGGCATCGGCATACCTGGCAACGGGCTTTGCACCGCAGCGCATGGGCAACCGGCACCCCTCAATCGCGCCGTACGAGACGCTCGAAGCCCAGGACGGGCACATCGCCATCTGCTGCGGGAACGACTCGCAGTTCGCGAAGCTGACCGTCGTTCTAGGCTCACCCGCCCTCGCTCACGACCCCCGGTTCACGACGAACGCCGACCGGGTGGCGCATCGCGATGAACTGGTATCAACCCTTGAGGCCTCATTGGCGAGCAACACCGTCGGCCACTGGATCGAACGACTTACCGAAGTCGGAGTGCCGGCGGGGCAGGTCGGAGACATCGCGGACGCATTCGGTCTCGCAGAACGACTCGAGCTGAACCCGACGGTCGACGTCGGTGATGGCTCAGCGCCCCAGGTACGCAGCCCCATCACGTTCTCAGCAACCCCGATCACGGCCTACGCAGCACCACCGCTGCTGGGCCAGCACAACGACGACGTACGTCGTTGGCTGACCAAGGAGACATCATCATGAGCACGACGACCGCCCTGCCTGCGTTCGCACCCCTCGATCCCGTCGGCATCGACGACCTGCTGTCAGCCGATGAGAAGGCCGTGCGCGCCTCGGTGCGACAGCTGTGCGCGGAGCGCATCGACCCGTACGTGGCCGACTGGTTCGAGCGCGGCACCATCGACGACGTGAGGGGTCTCGCTAAGGAGCTCGGCTCACTCGGCGTCCTCGGCATGCACCTGGAGGGCTACGGCTGCGCCGGCATGTCCGCCACCGAGTACGGGCTCGCCTGCCTGGAGCTCGAGGCGACCGACTCGGGTATCCGCTCGCTGGTGTCTGTTCAAGGGTCTCTCGCCATGTTCGCGATCTGGCGCTGGGGGTCCGAGGACCACAAGAACGAGTGGTTGCCGCGCATGGCCGCGGGCGAGGCGATCGGCTGCTTCGGTCTCACCGAGCCCGATGTCGGCTCGGATCCGGGCAGCATGCTCACTCGCGCCCGGCGTGATGGGACGGACTGGATCCTAGACGGCCGGAAGATGTGGATCACGAACGGCTCGATCGCCGACGTCGCCGTGGTCTGGGCGCAGACCGACGAGGGCGTCCGTGGGTTCGTCGTGCCTACGGCGACGCCCGGTTTCAGTGCCCCCGCGATCAAGCACAAGCAGTCCCTGCGCGCGTCAGTCACCAGCGAGCTCGTCCTCGACGGCGTGCGAGTGCCCGAGACCGCCGCGTTCCCCGAGGTCCGAGGTCTCAAGGGGCCATTGAGCTGCCTGAACGAGGCGCGCTACGGCATCATCTGGGGCGCCATGGGCGCGGCCCGGTCGTCGCTGGAGACCGCCCTGTCGTACGCCAACGAGCGCGTGCAGTTCGCCGGCCGATCTCTGGCTTCCAGCTGACGCAGCAGAAGCTCGTCGACATGAACCTGGAGTACACCAAGGGTGTGCTGCTCGCGCTTCACCTCGGCCGGCGCAAGGACGCAGGTTCGCTGCGGCCCGAGCAGGTGAGCCTGGGCAAGCTGAACAACGTCCGTGAGGCTCTCGACATCTGCCGCACCTCTCGTACCGTCCTGGGTGCAAACGGCATCTCGTTGGAGTACCCGGTGATTCGACACATGAACAACCTCGAGTCCGTGCTCACCTACGAGGGAACCGTGGAGATGCACACCCTCGTCGTCGGCCAGGCGATGACCGGACAGCCCGCCTTCCGCTGACCCCGACTCGGCTCACCGCAGCGCAGCGCTCGTCCGTGGCGCAACGCTGCGGTGAGCCAGGACGCCCCGGGAGGAGGCGCAGCCAACATGAACGATCTCGACCGGATCGGCGTCGTCGGCGCCGGCCAGATGGGCGCCGGCATCGCCGAAGTGTGTGCGCGTGCCGGTCTCGACGTCCTGGTACGTGAGGCCGATGACGCACGCCTCAGGGCCGCCCGTGACCGAGTCTACGAGTCGCTGGACCGAGCGCTCCGCAAGGGCAAGGTAACCCAGGCGTCGCACGACCGCGCCCTCGCGCACCTGACCTTCACGACCGATCTCGAGGACTTCCATGACCGCCACCTCGTGGTCGAGGCCATTGCGGAGGACGTCACCGCCAAGACCGCGGTGCTGGCCACCCTGGACGCAGTCGTGGCGGAGTCCGCGATCCTCGCGACCAACACCTCATCAATCCCCATCATCGACCTGGCGATGGCGACCAGTCGCTCGGACAAGATCGTCGGCCTGCACTTCTTCAACCCGGTGCCGGTGATGCCCCTCGTCGAGATCGTCCCGTCCCTGCGGACCTCGGTCGCGACGATCGAAGCGGTCACCGACTTTGTCACCACGGCGCTTGGGAAGCAGGCAATCACGTCCGCCGACCGTGCCGGCTTCGTCGTCAACGCTCTACTGGTCCCCTACCTCTTGTCGGCGATCCGCATGCTCGAGTCCGGTTTCGCCACCGCCGCCGACATTGACACCGGGATGCGACTCGGCTGCGCCCACCCCATGGGGCCCTGGAACTCGCCGATCTGATCGGACTAGACACCACGGCTGCCATCGCCGCCTCGATGTACGACGAGTTCAAGGACCCCAACTACGCAGCTCCCGCCCTGCTCCTACGCATGGTCAAAGCCCGACGGTTGGGTCGCAAGACTCGGCATGGCTTCTACGACTACGCCTGAGCGACGCACCGAAGGAGATTCAACCGTGACCACGATCGAGGGCGTCCCTGCCGGCGCCGGGATGTCCGCACACAGTGACCCTTTGACCGACGCGCGCAAACAACTGCGCGAGGCGGTGAACATCTTGGGTTACGACAGCAGCGTCTACGACATGCTCGCGGTCGCGCGGCGGGAGGTCACTGTCAGTGTGCCCCTGCGTCGCGACGACGGCAGCATCGAGGTCCTGACTGGACACCGCGTGCAGCACAACCTGTCCCGTGGCCCCGCGAAGGGCGGGATCCGGTTCAGTCCGCACGTCCACCTCGACGAGGTTCGCGCGCTCGCCATGTGGATGACCTGGAAGTGCGCGCTTCTGGATGTGCCGTACGGGGGCGCCAAGGGCGGCGTCACCATCGATCCCCGTCAATACAGCGAGGCCGAGCTGGAGCGGGTCACGCGTCGCTACACCAGCGAGATCTCGCCGATCCTCGGTCCCGGCATCGACATCCCCGCACCTGATGTAGGTACCGATGAGCGCACGATGGCGTGGCTGATGGATACCTACTCGGTGGCGAAGGGCCACACCGTCCTAGGTGTGGTCACGGGCAAGCCCCTGAGTGTCGGCGGATCTCTCGGGCGCGCCATGGCGACGTCCAACGGTGTTGTGCACGTCGCGCTGGCCGCTCTGGACGAGCTCGGCATCCCCCTCGAGTCCGTCTGCGTCGCCGTCCAAGGATTCGGAAAGGTCGGACGGGGCGCCGCGCGCGTCCTGCACGATGCCGGAGCGAAGGTCATCGGCATCAGCGACCAGTACGGAGCCATCGTCGACGAAGGCGGACTGGACATTCCCGCACTCGAAGACCATGTCGATGCCACGGGCTCCGTGGTCGGGTTCGCACACGCGGAACAGCTCGTCGACAAGGACTCGCTGCTGGAGCTGAACGTCACCGTGCTCATCCCCGCCGCCGTCGAGAGCGTGATCCACGCGGGCAACGCTCGGCACGTCAGGGCCCGGATCGTGGTCGAGGGAGCCAACGGACCGACGACTGCCGCGGCGGACGAGATCCTGCGAGAGCGCGACATCCTGGTCGTGCCCGACATCCTCGCGAACGCCGGCGGAGTCGTCGTGTCGTACTTCGAGTGGGTCCAGGCCAACCAGGCGTACTGGTGGAGCGTCCAGGAGGTGGAGCAACGGCTGGAGCAGCGCATGCGTCATGCGTGGGGTCGCGTCAGACTTCACGCGCTTACTCACGATCTGACGTTGCGCGCCGCAGCAACCTCGCTAGCCGTGCAAACGGTGGCCGAAGCCCATCGTGTGCGGGGCCTCTACCCGTGACGGTCGACTAGGGACTCCGGCATCTCGCGGTTCACGTCGGGACCGCACTCGCCCCACTGCCGGCCCCGGTCGTGCTTCGGCGGAATTGTGATGGCCGCACGTCGAAGCTCCGGAGCCGCTCATGGAGCACGACCGGGACGCTCGTCCACATGGTCTGCCCCTCGGCGGGCCTCAGCCGGTTCGCGAGCTGTTGGGCGTGCTGTGCGACGGGGGAGAAGAGGTCGTCAGCCCGAGGTGTGAAGCGCTACCTGGCGGGACCACAGAGGAGGCGCTGCGATCCCGTACCTCTGGGACGGGGCCGTCAGGCGTCCGCATCGGAACCACGTCAGCGGGAGTACGCACTCTGGGCGCCCACTCTTGCGGCTGGGTAAAGCCGCGAGTCTCGCGGGTTCGCCCAACGACGGATCGGCCGGCACCATGCGAGCCGGTGTCGGATGCTAGCGAGGTCCTCGCAGGGGCCGGGGCACGGCGGCATCTCGAAACGGCGGACACACAGTTCCATCTGATCGCCGTCTGGCCCCGAGCCGGACTTGGCGTTCGTCCTGTCCGGTGGCACGGTTCGTCCGTCAGCACGGGCAGACGACAGGCGCCTACACACTCGGATCACGCAGGACAGCGGCGCGCCCGAGACACGCTGGCGAGAACAAGCAGTGCAAGGATTGCTTGCGGGTTGGAGCCGGCCCGGCCATCCTGCGACCGGCCGCGACGACGCTCGGGCGCGCAAGGTCGCCGATGCGCAACCGCGAGCCCGGCCGCCATCCCTGATCGCGCAACCCGCCTGCCAGGGGCGTCCGTCAGGGCAGGTTCACGCGCCAGGCGCCGTCCACGAGCTCGAGCTGCACCTTGCCGTCCGCCCCTCGCAGACGGCCAAGCAGGTCCGGGTCGAGCATGGCGTGGATCGCCACACCATCGGCGAGACCCACGAGCTCGATCGCGTGCTGCGTGGCGTCGAGCGTCTCGGGCAGCTCCCCCTGGCGCTGCGCGTCAACGATGATCCGCTCGACCACGCGGCGCCAGTTGTGCAGGTAGTCGACGACTTCCTCACGAGCGTCCGGGTTGGCGGCGGCCTCGGCGTAGAAGACGAGGAAGATGCGGGTCATGGCCACGCGACGGTCGTCCAGCGGCAGGATGCTCTCGAGCAACAGGGCCAGCCGCTTCAGCGGCGCCGCGCTCGGATCGAGCCGCAGATGACGGAAGTGCCGGCCCTGGACCTCGGCCGCACGACGCAGCGCGCCGACCAGCAGGTCGTGGTGTGAGCGGAAGTAGTGGTTGATCACTCCCGTGGACCAGCCGGACCGTTCCGCGACGGCCTTGGCGGTGACGGCCTTGATGCCGTGCTTGGCGACGATGTCGAGCGCGGCGTCCGCGAGCTCGGAACGACGCTGTTCGTGGTCGACCACCTTGGGCATGGAGCTCTCTTTCCCATTCGGCTCGAGCATACGCCTTTTAACACGCTCGACATATGAAAACCTCCTGTATCAGGAGCTGTAGCCGCGAAAGTCCGACGAAACACCCCGGAAACACGGGCACAGGATTCGAGCAGTGTGGCTCTTGACACACGGCTCGGACCGAGCCTAGGTTTCTTATTTAGATCAGCCGATATAGAAAACCAGGAGATCATGAGTCCGCTCGGAGACCGTCGGTCGAGACGGACCCGGTGTCGTCGTCGGCAGGCTGACCTGGACGCGAACGTCCCCACGTCCTCGAGGGACGGCCACCCCCGGAGCGCCCGCGGTCGAGAACGTGAGTCCCGTGGGCACAGGGCGATCGCGACGACGCAGCGCTACGTGCACCTCGCCCCACGGGTCGACTCGGTGGCACCTACGGGGCTCCCTGCCCCACGTTGGGCCCACGCGGCGGTTGGCATGGGGCGGCGCTGCCCGCGTTTCCGCAGGTCAGCGCCGGTAGGCCCCGTGGGACTCGAACCCACAACCCGCGGATTAAAAGTCCGCTGCTCTGCCAGTTGAGCTAGAGGCCCGAGGCGCCCCGGGAGCCCGGCCGCGCCTCGGCTCGATTGTGACAGAACGCGGAACGCCGGGGACGCGGGTACGGGGGCCCGGTCAGCGGTCGGTCCGGCGCTCCTCGCCCCATGCCTGGGTGCGGAGCCCCAGCGACCGGCTGACCGCGAGCTCGGTGCGCAGCAGGCACCACGCCGTGGCCGCCCACGTGACGGTCATGACGACGACGAACGCCAGCAGCACGGAGTCGTCCTGCACGACCAGCACGTAGTAGACGCCGCTCGCGCTCATGAGCAGGCCGATCACCGCCACGGCGCTCAGCGCGGACCGCACGATCATGCGTCCGCTGAACAGCCCAGTGACCATGCCGCCCGGCGCGGACGAGCCGGAGCGGCTCGCCCGGTCCACGTACGCGTCGCTGACCCGCCGGCCCGCGCGGGGCGACAGCGCGCCCGAGCAGGGGC